>NTKP01000023.1 GCA_002457365.1 Rhodothermaeota bacterium MED-G12 | reverse complement strand
CTCCATGGTAAAAATTATATTAAAACCTTCGAGTCCAACCCTACGCCCTGATCATCCAAAAGAATATCAAGTTCTAGCTCGCACAAACAATCTGTTTTATGCTCAATATGTGAAAGAACATGTTGCCTTAAGACAAAAAAAGCTGATTAAATCCCGAAGATTTAAACCAGCAAATTGTTCCGTCGAAAGGATTATAAATTTACGACTAAGAAGAGCACTATACCAAATTTAATTTCACTTTTTTTCTGTCAAGGTATTGGGGCGTATAGAATAGATAGCGCTAACTAGCTTATTCGATTTTATCTTCATCGTAATTTTTCAGCAAACGAACACCTAAATACATTAGTGGGGTATCGAACAAAGCAAAAAAGAACTTAAACAGATAGGAATTGAGAATGAGTATAATAACAGCGCCCACATTATCAATTGCATCACCCAGATTACCTGCAAGATATAAAATAGTTATTATTGCTGTTGAATCGACTAATTGACTGACTGTTGTCGAAGCATTATTCCTGAGCCAAAGATGCTTGCCCTTGGTTAATCGTTTCCAAAAATGATAAAGACGAACGTCTACGCTTTGGGCTATTAGGTAAGCAATCATCGAGGCAATGGTATTACCGACCATAAATTGATACACTCCTTCAAATAAATCCAATCCGCCACTGACTCCAGAAGAATTTGGCAACCAGTGATTAATACTCATGAGTAACAGCATAAATACATTCATTCCGAAACCAACCCATACTAACATTTGAGCTCGTTTGCGTCCAAAAAGCTCGCTTATTAGATCAGTAGCAAGAAAGGTAAACGGATAAGCAACCACCCCAGCTGGTACACTCATGGTATAGATACTACCGTTTCTGACGAGTTCAGGTGTTAAGGCTTGTAACCAAGAAGGTAAATCTAGGCTGAAAATTGTGACAAATTTAGTGGTCCCAATAACATTACCCAATACAAGAGAGGTTAAAAAGACTCCTGAAAGAGTCAAGAATAAAGCATCTCGTCGGTGATTTTTTTCCATGAATTAATGAATTCACATTGTGGTTAGCTTTTCCCAAAATATGCCCAAAAGCTCGAACGAAGCATACATCGCAACTGTTATAAATGTCTATCTAGCGTGACCAGAGTTCTAAAACAATATTTGTTGGTTTTGAAAGTAAACTAAACCACTCGATGAATCATTCACGCTATTCGTTATACACCTATTCAGATATTTAGAAAGACCTTTACAAAAGAGCGTATATGAAGGAAAATAAGACGGATCAAATTACATCCAAAATTGAGTTGAGTTTATTGGCCGCTGAGTTGTACCAGAAAAAAGGTAGACTAAGTATGCGCGACCTGATTAACTCCAGTGAAATGAGCACAGCACAGATATATGAACTTTTCCCAACTAAAGATGCTCTGCTCGCCTATGCCTATCCATCGATGGTTTTTCAATATTGGGCAATGATCGACGAGATTGATGACTTTCATCGGCTAGTGATTAGTGAAAAATTAGGAAACTTTATTTACACCATGCTAGAGATGTTTTCGGACCACGAGCTATTTGTTAAAGATACATTCACCCGGTTAGTGGCATGCAAGGGAGTAAAAAGTGATTTTGCTGATGAAGTTTCTGCGGTTTATAAAGACTTTTTAACTCGAGACGGTAATTTATCTATCACGGCAGGCTTGGTCACTCGTCCACTGTTTTATCGTTGGATGACAACACAATTTATTGCACTGGTAGAATTTTGGATTCGTGATACATCAACCAGTAAAGAACGTACGATTGGACTGGTTGATAGAGCCAGTAGCCTATTCGAAGATGTGATGTATAGTGAGTTAATCGACAAGGGCTTCGACTTCAGTAAGTATTTATATACGACCTTAAACACTACTTTTAAGCATAAGTCATGAGCGATTTCCCATCATCCAAATTTGAACGTGGTCGAATAATAGCTAAAACTGGGCTGAAAGTAGGTACGAATTACGCTCAGCGTTATCTCAAAAAGAGAATAACGGGCAAAGAAGAGAGTGCAAAAGAGTTCCATTCTGAAAATGCACGTGAGGTATTTAAAGAGTTCACCAAATTAAGAGGTACAGCACTAAAAATTGCTCAAGGGATGAGCATGGATCAAGGCTTTTTACCTGAAGAATTTGCAGAAGTGATGACCCAAGCTCAATATAGCGTCCCCCCCATTAACAAGGCGTTAGTGAGAGCCATTATAAAACGAGAACTGGGTGAGTATCCTGAGCAGATTTTTGCACATTTTGAAGCTGATGCCTTTGCTGCCGCCTCTATCGGACAAGTGCATAAAGCCGAGCTTAAAGACGGCAGAAAAGTAGCCATCAAAATTCAATACCCAAATGTTCGAGAAACCATTGATTCGGATATGGCCGTGGCAAAATCTTTAGCTCGCAGAATTATTAAAAAAGGCCAGGATATTGACCCTTATTTTGATGAGATTCGTTCAACTCTCCTTATTGAAACCGATTACCTACACGAGGGAGCACAAATCAAGGCATTCAAAGAGCGTTTTGGAAGTGAGCGCTTCCTAATACCTGATTGGATAGAGGAGTACTCAACAGAACGAATTTTGTGTATGAGTTTTCTTGAAGGGCGTCATTTGGGTGATTTTTTAAAGGAAGAACCTTCTCAAGATGAGCGTAACCATTTCGGACAACTCATTTGGGAGTTCTTTCATGAAGAATTACGAATTGGAGGATACGTTCATGCCGATACCCATCCCGGAAACTTTTTGTTTACCCATGATGGTAAGTTGGGAATTATTGATTTCGGGTGTGTTAAGTTGTTTCCCGACGAATTTTTCACAAATTACCTTAAACTCTTGCCCTGTCACTTGGGTGATGATGAAGAGGCCATTCGAGAGTTATACACTAAACTAGAAGTCATTAACCCCAATGCGAAAGTTCAATCCAAAGAAGACGAGTATTATAATTTCGCTCGGAACTATGGGATTATGTTTTCAAAACCCTATCGGTATGATTTTTTTGATTTCAGCAACCCTGACTTTGATAATGAAATAAGACATTTCACAAAAGAAGCACCGCTGTCAAATGAAGTTAGGGGTTCTAAACACTTTCTATATACTAGCCGAGTTCACACTGGTCTGTATAGCATTCTTATTAAACTTGGCGCCGTTATCTCAACAGAAAACGCTAAATTGATACTAAGTGAATTATTGGATATGTCATTTGACCCCTTCAGAGAACCCGTGAGTGTCAGTTAACCTAGACTAATCCATCCTCGGTAGGATTGAATATTGAAATTAAAAAAGGCACCCATCAGTTAAGATGGTGCCTTTTTTGAATGCCTGAAGTTCAATGAGAGTAACCCTCACTCAACAAACCATGGTAAACTGCTACTGATCTATGGTATTTAGAAACTTATAAAACTCACTATCCGTCGAAATAATAAGTGAGGTTTCCTTATCAATGGTACTTACATACGCTTCCATGCTTTTGGTAAAGTCATACAGATCTCTAGCAGATCGGGAGCGGTTATAAGCTTGATTGTAGATTGCTGCAGCCTCAGCATCGGCTTTACCACGAATGGTTTCCGCCTCTCGGAATGCTTCGGATTGTATTCGCAGTAATTCCCTTTCTTTTTCCCCATTGATACGAGATGATTCCCCCTGACCTTCTGATCTGAATTTATCAGCAATTCGATTTCGTTCAGATACCATACGGTCATACACGGTTTGTCGTACTTCTTCTACATAATTAATTCGCTTAAATCGAAAATCTAGTACGGCAATTCCCAGGTCTTTTGCTCTTTCGTTGGCTAAATTTTGGATTTGTTCTTGAATAGCATCTCGACCTGTTTGTATGGTTTCGAGTGAATCGTTCACGATGTCAGCAATGATACCATCTGAGATAGGCTCACGGTTGGTAGAACGTATTAGTTCCACTAAGTCGTTTGCTGCGATGGCATTTCTTGTTTCCCCATCTAGAATGTCATCTATGCGAGATTGTGCTCCTCTTTCATCTCCAAGTCGTTGAAAGTACTGTAGTGGATCGGTAATTTGCCAACGAGCATAGGTATCCACAAATATGAACTTCTTATCCTTGGTTGGAACTTGATTTCGATCTCCATCCCACTCTAGGTATCTTTTTTCAAAATAGTTAACCTTTTGAATAAAAGGTATTTTGAAGTTGAGTCCAGGTTCGGTTATTGCCTCATCTACTGGATTACCAAACTGAGTAATGATCGCTTGTTCGGTTTCGTTTACTACATAAAAACCATCCATCACAATAATAACAGCAAAAAATGTGAGGATAGCAGTACCTATTTTTGAGAAATTTTTCATTTCAATCCTCCTAATTATTATTGTTGTTATTTGAATTAGTTTGACGGGCTCCGTCCATTTGTAACTGAAGCAAAGGAATGACTGAATTGCCCTTGTCATCGGTGATAATTTTCTGTCCCATATTAGGAATCACATCCTGCATTGTTTCTAAAAATATTCGTCGTTTAGTTACTTCAGGAGCTTTGATGTATTCTTCATATAGATCATTGAAACGGGATACTTCCCCTTGCGCTCTGTTCACTCTATCCAAAGCATACCCTTCTGCTTTTTGGATGGTTTCTTGTGCTTCACCAGCTGCACGCGGGATTACTCGGTTATAATCGGCCCGAGCCTGATTAATCAACGTTTCTCGTTGCTGCTGAGCTTCATTTACTCCATTAAAGGAAGGCTTTACTGGGTTTGGCGGATTGATATCTTGAAGTACTACTTGTTCAATGGTAAGTCCAATTTCATACTCATTACAAAGTGCTTGGATGATTACTTGAGCTCTCGAGGCCACATCGGCACGTCCTACTGTTAGTACTTCATTTACGGTGCGGTCACCAACTATTTCACGCATGGCTGCCTCAGCAATGTCACGTAGTGTTTCATCGGCATTTCTGACTTTAAATAAATAGCTATATGGGTCAGATATTCGATATTGAACAACCCACTCTACATCGGCTAAATTCAAATCTCCAGTCAGCATTAAGGACTCTCCCTCATACCCTGCTTTTCTGTAAGTTGAATTAACACCAGCTGATGCGGTTCGATAGCCAAATTCTTGTTTCAACTGTCGTTGAACTGGAACCAGCATTAATTGCTCCATGATTGGGATTTTAAAATTTAATCCCGGAGCAGCTTCTCTCTGATACTCACCAAATCGGGTAATTACTCCTACTTCTTCCGGCTCGACCGTAAAGAATGAGGAGAATACCAACATTAGGCCAACAAAGCCTATGAGTATCCACTTTATGTTTTTTGTTATGGATTCAAACTGCGGAGGCAGATTGAATTCCACATTTTTTTCTTCTGCCATAATAATTCTATGATATTTTTAAACAGATTAAGGTTGTATCGTCCACTAATTGGTAGTTACTGTACTTTTGTACAAATCTCTTGAAATGCAGTGCTATTTCTTTTGCGCTAAGCTGCTGGGTATCGAGTTCCTCCAACATGTTTGGAATAGTATCAAAACCTAACCGCTCTCCCTTCTCATTCACTGCTTCTGGTAGACCATCTGAATATAACAAAAAGACATCTCCCTTTTTTACTTTTACCACAGAAGATTGGTAAGCCACTTGTTCCATTACTCCAAGTGGGTATCGTGGGGAAGGAGTATCTATGAACTTAGCTTTACCATCCTGTAGTAGAATGGGTTTACAATGTCCTGCATTTGCTAACATAAGCTCATTTTTCGTCAGGTTATAACGCGTAATCGCACAGGTGATAAATGTTCTTTTATCCGTGCGTTCAAAAATTGGGCGCGCCACATCACTCAGTATCTTGTGTGGATCATCTTCACGTATACGCGATAACAATAAACCACTCGTAAATATAGCAGGCATAGCAGCTCGCATAGCTTTTCCAGAAACGTCCACAATGGCCATCATCAACCACTCATCCGAGGATGCAGGGTTGGGATCAGAAGTCAATAAATAGTCATAAAAATCACCGCCTACTTCAAAAGACGGAAGGAAAAAGCCAAAAACATCTAAGCCTTCACGTTGTGGCGGCTGTAATGGCATAAGCTGATATTGACTCTCACGTGCTATCTCAATTTCTTTTTCAACCCTAAGTTGTTGAGCTATTCGTTCTTGATATTCAGGTACATACTCTTCCACTTCTTGTAAAGACTCGCCATTTCTATACATAACAAACCCAGCAAGCGGTATACAACCTATTAATAGTACTTGAGCCCAAAAAGTTAGTTGATAAGAAAAATTTTCTGACCCTATGTACGGCATTAGCATGAGTACGGCTGAAAAAATCCACCAAGAGGTGTTAGTAGTAACCAAGCCATATCGAGTATACATCAACACGACAAGTACCCCAACCCCACTATATAGCAGCAAATCTGAAACCAATCCATTAGGACTACCAATTAAGCGTCCTAATACCGTAATTAAAACGGTAACCAGTATAATTGAGATAATAGCGCCAGCCCATTTATTCTTTATAAAGGAATGAACCATGGATACAATGAATCCAATTTGAGCGAAGCCAACTAACCAAGTTGTAGTCCACAGTGAAATATTCATGGTTAACCATTGGGGCCTATTTGCTGCCTCAGTAAAACCGAAGGCACTGTCAAATTGATACAGATATTGCCCTGTTAGATAAGCGGTGGTCACGAATACTCCTAGAAGTAAAAATCCTAGTGAAAAACCATGCAACATGGCTTGACCTGACTCTTTTAGCCAAATATTCATTCGCCAAATATTATCTACTAACTGGATTTCTCCATTTTTTTGAGCCCTCGCAAATACTTCCCAGTTAATGTACGCCAATGCGCCGAACAAGCTTAAGACCAGAGAAAGCAGCAATGTGTTTATGGACACAACAAAGTAACCAGTGGTACTTAATACCTCAGAAAAATTGGAGATGTAATAGAGCATTCTCCAACCATATATACCCAGGTTAAAAGCTATAAATACAACAAATGCACGTCTCCATTCTATATTCCCTTTAATCACATTTCGAACACCAAAAATAAATACTATAAGAGCCAGTATTACCGCACTAGCATAAAGCGCATAGTCAAAATCGGTTAAGGTTTGTTGTACGGGGTTCGCAAGCTCCTGAGGTTCAAACGGACGTGTAGCCTCAAATGATGAGAGTTTATACCCAAAAGTGGTGGTAGTACCGGATTCATCAACAAACTCTTTCACCTCAGGAACTAACTTCATTCGCAAGCGGTAAGGTCCATCTTCGGCATTGGTTGTTTTCTGCCAACGTAAAACAATTTCATTTGCCCCAACAGAAGCCGGATTATTATTACCAGTATTCAAGGATTGATACCTATCTGCAACATCCTCAGGAACATCCGGCCAATCTCCCGTTATAGGCTCAAAATCTTGGAGATTATATCCCATCATATCAATTAGAATCCGCTCAGCAATATCGCCAATGTCATTTCCAGGTATAAATGTTGGATTAGGTCTACTTGGATGCTCCGCTACTCGGATTATATTACCCTTTCCATCGACCCGAAAGCGAATAGATCCCAATGGCTCAAAGAACTCATTGGCATTGATTGGTATAGAATTATACGCCTGTTTAGGAGCATAGACTACATCCCAACTACCTAACACCAGATCTCTTTGATTGAGTGTTTTTGGGTTTGGATAAGGAGAACTGTCCATTTGATCTTCTGCGTACTTTGTGTGTTGTTGCAGAGAAGTAATGGCGCTGAGGGTATCTAGCTTAATACCTAAATTAGAAGAGAGGGCATTTATTTTATTTTCAATATCCTTTCTGTTCAGGTCTAAGGGGGCCTCAGAAAAATAATCAACGGATGGCCTAAAGCTAAAAAATAGAACAGCTCCTACTAGACCCAGAAAATAAACTATATGTGAGGTGTTAAATTTCAAGTGTGTGAATGAATTACCTAACTATACGATTGTACTGCTGGAATGTTGCTAACAATAGACGATAAATTTCGAGGCGGTTAGTGCCTCATTAAGGATGACACATCCTTTCTTAGTCATTATTTACAGGATTATGCAGATATCTAAGATACACAAACCATGTATTTAAGCTAATAGATTTATTGCCTTCGCGATGATAATCTGTTTAACTGAGCATACGTTGTTACAGGTTCAGTTACACATTCATTGGTAGAACTGAACGCTTATCTCTATATTAGGAGTCTCCCACATGTCTCCAATAGTGACTCTAAAGTATTCAACTATGTTATCTTTTTTCTTGCTGGCTAATTCACAGAAGTATTCAAATAGAATCCGCCAAAAAGCTTCATCAACCAGAAATAAAAAAATTAAAAAAGGAAGCTATAGGGCTGTTTGTCTAGTGTTGTTGAGCATGTTTGCACTGATTTTTACTGGCAAATCCAGCATAGCCCAACCAAGCCTGACGGATTCAACAACCCAATTCAATACCTTCGTTTCGAGCCCACAAAAAAGCGTACATAGCTTTATTCATTGGCAACAAAAAGGGCATGTTATACCGGAACGGTACATTCAACCTTTTGCACTTTTTAATGGTGAACAGGCAGATAAAAAGCAACTAGCCCAACAATTACTTAAAGTATTAGATGCCCGGGGACTGTTGGTTGTGTATTCTGAGATACCCGATACCCCTAATTATATTGACTCCCTTTCTGGATTACCACAATACATTCTATTCAACGATCTTCCTGAAGTGTACCTCCGTAAAGTTGGATCAGAATGGTTGTTCTCCGAATCGACTATTGAACAAATACCTGTCCTCTATAGAGCTACCTTTTCTAGCACCTTAGAAGCATTTATTGATCGCTTACCCCCCGTAGCTAAAACGGAATGGATGGGATTATATGTTTGGCAGGTTTTTGGTCTTTTTGTGTGGATTTTATTGGCACTCGTCATACGAAATCTTTTCGAGCGTATTCTCACTCAGTATTTATCTGCTTGGGCTAAAAAAACGAGAATAGAATGGGATGACTTGCTATTAGAATCGGTTCAAAAACCACTTGGTTTAGTCGTGTTGATTAGTTTCCTACTCCTTAGCTACACTAACCTGCAATTCGGTGTTAGCATCAATCTTTATCTTTCTAAGGTGCTAAGTATTTCACTGTCTGTTGCTGTTTTTTGGGTTATATACAATTTAATTGACGTTTTTGCAGAATACCTGACGCACGTCACCGGTAGGACTGAGAATTCTCTGGATGATCAACTAGTGCCACTCATACGCAAAACACTGCGAGTTTTTATCGTGGTTTTAGGTGTTATTGTCATTCTTCAAAACAATGGATATAACGTGGCCTCGCTCATTGCAGGACTTGGTATTGGTGGTTTGGCTGTTGCTTTAGCAGCTAAGGATACGCTAGCTAATTTTTTTGGATCCATAACTATTTTTGTAGATCGCCCCTTTCGAATGGGAGATTGGATCAAAACAAGTGCTGCAGAGGGTACTGTTGAGGAAGTAGGGTTTCGTTCGACACGAATTAGAACTTTTTATAATTCGGTTGTTTCTGTGCCTAATTCAAGCCTAGCTAACTCCGAAATTGATAACCTGGGTATGCGTGAATTTAGGCGGTTAAAAACGATACTTAATCTGACCTACGATACCTCACCTGAACAAATGGAAGCATTTGTTGAAGGTATTAAGGCCATCGTTAAAGCAAACTCAAATTTTCGACAAGATTATTATGAGATTCACTTCCACGCTTTTGGGGCACACTCTTTGGACGTTTTAGTATATGTATTTTTCTCTGTCCCAGACTGGAGTACTGAGCTACAACAACGCCATAATTTTCTGTTAGAAATCCTTCGTTTAGCTAAAGCACTTCAAGTAGAGTTTGCTTTCCCCACCCAAACCCTTCATATCGACTCTCATATTCAAGGTGAATTGGCAGAAAAATCTTCCCCTTCTGCTGACTCACTTATACATCAGATTAAATCTTTTGGTCCAAATGGTGAGGATGCAAAACCAGAAGGCTTCAAGCTCTATGACAAAGGATCAGAAGTCAATTATGGCCCTAAAAAACCTTGATACAAGACTAGAAAATTTGGCTTGAGTGAGTAATCTTAACGAAAAAAAACTCACCCAAAACTGTTCTATATCCGTTTTATTACTGTTCAGCAGGCTTTGCAAAAGCTTCAAAAACCATTTTTAAATCTTCCGCCACATCTTGACTCGTACGTCCTTCAATCCGATGTCGAGGAATCATCGCCTTAATTTCCCCGTCAACGAAGTAAGCAAACGAGGGTGATGAAGGTGGAAATTCACTAAAATAGGCCCTTGCGTGGGCAGTCGCTTCTTTATCTTGACCTGCAAACACGGTAACCAAATGATCGGGTTTAGCTTCCGACTGCTCCAAAGCGATTCCTAAGCCTGGGCGTGCGTTTCCGGCAGCACATCCACACACCGAATTGATAGCTAAGAGCATTGTTCCTTGATATTCTTTCATCGCTCGGTCGACATCAACCGGGGTAATCAATTCTTCAACACCTAGCTGTGTTAATTCTTCTCTCATCCATGAGGTATCAGGCCCCATTCCAAATCCAAATTGCATAATCGTAGTACTTAATGTTAAGAAAAACACCCTACCCAAATTAGGTAAGGTGTTTCAATGATGATCTTTCGTTATTTCGCAGCGTCGTAATTCGCTTGAACTTGATCCCAATTAACTACACTCCAAAAAGCAGAAATATAATCAGGTCTGCGATTTTGATAATGTAAATAATAGGCATGTTCCCAAACATCTAATCCTAAAATAGGGGTGTGCCCATCCATGATCGGACTATCCTGATTGGCGGTTGAATGCACTACTAACTTGCCAGAACCGTCAACGGACAACCATGCCCAACCAGATCCAAATCGAGTAGCCGCGGCATTGGCAAATGCCTCTTTGAATGCGTCAAATCCACCTAATTCTGCGTCTATAGCCGTAGCTAAACTACCTGAGGGATTACCACCGCCATTTGGCGAAAGTATAGACCAGAATAAACTGTGATTAGTAAAACCACCGCCATTGTTAATGACAGCTTGTTGCTTATCTGCTGGGAGACTTGAAATGTTTGCTAACACATCTTCAATGGAGGATTCCTCATGTGCAGTACCTTCTAGTGCCGCATTCACTTTTGATGTATATCCTTGATGATGTTTTGTGTGATGTATTTCCATAGTACGTGCATCGAAATGAGGTTCAAGTGCGTCGTACGAGTAAGGAAGTTCGGGTAATGTATACGCCATTTTCCTGTTTTTTTGAGTTGTTTGGTTGTGATAAGTGGGTCAAAGCCCTTTAAAATACTTTAGAACCACCCTATAAATTCTATATAAAAATAAGCAATGAAAGGGAAAAAAACGTTCCACTTAGCTGGACTGGCTCATTCAAACATAATGAATGGCCATAGGCAGCCCTTGACCATCTACCGGTGGTTCTTCTGGAATAGTTTTGATTCCATCTTTCACCGATTTATTGGCATAAAAGGCTAACACCATCGCATCAACAATATCATCTTCGCCCACTTCGGAACGCCTATACTCTTCTTTAATAATGCGAAAAAACTCCTCGGCCCATTCACTTTTCTCGCTTAACAATTCTAAACGATGCCGGATCCCTTTTTTAAGGTTTTTTTTCTGAAAAATCATACCCCCATTCAATCTGTTGAACAACCATTCTGGATGGCTCTCTAAAACGCGTTCTCCCCAACCCTTATGACGAATAAGCAGCTCGTCCAACACCCTAATCTTGGGGGTTATATTCCAGGACTGAAGCGTGAGTTTTTTCTCGGTGTATTCGTAACTAGTCATATTTGCCTCGGCATAGGTTGGGGCATATAAAGCAGGGCGAATGGGTGGACTAAACACACTGGAAGAGTATTCTGAACCTAGAGCTTTGCGCAACTCTAGATCACATTGCCTTGTATAGGATTCTTCCTCCAAGCCTATTGGCATATCTATGAGTACCCGATCATAATCACCTAGTACACTTTCTAATTCGGCCGCATCTTTAAGTATTTCATAATGTTCCTGTCCCTCATCAAAACTGATGAGAATCCAACCAAACTTACAACCATCAATACCTGCGGTTTTCATGGGGTCCTATTAGCTAATCTTGAATACGCTTTAATTTAATATGTAACTCATCTAACTGCTTCAATTCAACTGCGGCAGGCGCATCATCCATCATACTCTGGGCACGCTGATTTTTAGGAAACGCAATAACATCTCTCAAACTTTTTGCCTTGGTCAGTATCATAATAAGTCGATCCAAACCTAAAGCGATGCCTCCATGTGGGGGTGCCCCATATCGAAAAGCTTGTAACAGAAACCCGAATTTCTCCTCGGCCTCTTCTTCACCAATACCAAGAAGGTCAAACATACGTTGCTGCATTTTAGGATGATGTATCCGAATAGATCCACCTCCAATTTCGCTTCCATTCAACACCAAATCATACGCTCGAGCCCGTACCGCTCCTGGCTCGGTATCCATGAGCTCATGGTCCTCCTCTCTGGGTGATGTAAACGGATGATGCATAGCATGGTACCTCTGCGACTCCGCATCCCACTCAAGCAAAGGAAAATCTGTAACCCATAGGGGTTTGTAGGCATTTTCATCTATGAACCCAAATTCTTCGCCAATCATTAACCGAAGTTGCCCCAATTGCTCCAAGACCTGAGGTTTTGGCCCAGCCAATAAGAAGACTAAATCGCCCTTTTCAGCCTTAGAAGCGGCTACCATTTCGCCTACAATGGTGTCGGTCAAAAACTTAGCTACGCTACACAAAGGACCATCTTCCTGCATTTTAATGTAAATGAGTCCAACCGCGCCTGTCTCTTTTTTAGCTCGTTCGGTCCAACGGTCAATGGCACCACGGCCCATCTCACCCTGCCCGGGAATGGTGAATCCAACAACGCCACCCCCCTTAGATACGGTATCAGAAAAGACTTTAAACTCTGCTTTAGCAACAATCTCTGAAAAATCGACAAACTCACAACCAAACCTTAGATCAGGCTTATCGGATCCATACGTACTCATAGCTTGATCATAACTCATTCGTGGGAATGGAGTTGGCAAGTCTACACCGATGGTTTCCTTGAATATTCTCGAAATAAGGGCCTCATGTATACTATATATATGGTCTTCATCCACAAATGACATTTCCACGTCAATCTGTGTGAACTCAGGTTGACGATCTGCCCGTAAATCCTCATCTCTAAAACATTTCGTTATTTGAAAGTATCGATCAAAGCCGGAGGTCATAAGCAGTTGCTTATACGTTTGCGGACTTTGTGGGAGAGCAAAAAACTTGCCAGGATTCACCCTACTTGGCACCAAATAATCTCTTGCACCTTCTGGAGTACTCTTCATAAGCACCGGCGTTTCTACCTCTACAAACTGCTGCTCATGGTAAAAACTGCGGATAATTTGATAGGCTTTCGAACGCATAAATAATTTATGCTGAACTTCCGGTCTTCGCAGATCTAAGTACCTATGCTTTAATCGTACTTCTTCATTCGTTGTGATACCATCCTTAATTTCAAATGGTGGTGTTAGTGCTTCGGAATAAATCACCAAATCACTTACCTCAATTTCCACCTCACCTGTAACTAGTTTAGGGTTGATGTTCTCTTCGCCCCTTGCAATGACCGTACCTTTAATTCCAATTACATATTCTGCTCGTAACTGTTCTGCTCGTTCGTGTATCGTGGCATCGGTTTCAGTAAACACTATCTGGGTAACTCCATAACGATCCCGTAAATCTATAAATATGAGTCCTCCAAGGTCCCTACGAGGTCCAACCCAACCGTTAAGTACTACCTGCTGTCCTATATGCTGCGCTGTAAGTTCTCCGCAGGTGTGACTGCGCTGTAATGTTTTCATAAAATAACCTAACTAACAATAAATTGAGTGATGCTCTGGATTGCTACATTTCAGTCTCTAACACTTTAGTCGCTAACAATACACAAAGCTCGAGTGAGTAAGCTAAATTACACATTATGTAGACGAATATCCCACAAGAAGTTAAAATTGAGGAGTTGTTCATTTCTAATGAATAGCGCCGCCCTTTGTCAAACCAATACTCAAAACGCAATAGTTTTTTGAGATTGTTCTTTTTTAGTTATTTTTAGTTTCAATATATCCTGAACATCCACGAGCTACATTAACCAGTCTTTACCGAGTTAGTTACGCTCATATCCATTTAGCCTGGGGAGGTCTACATGGAAAAAATATCCACCATCATTGCCGATGGTAACGAAATATTTCGTCATGGACTTCGGTCTATTCTATCGGAGCATCACTGCGATGTAGTCTCGGAAACCGATAATGGGGCCTTAGTTTTAAGCGCATTCGAAAACGTGAGACCCCAACTATGCGTGCTCTCATTTAATCTTCCAGAAATATCGGGAATACATTTGGCCAACAAACTGGTCGAGAAATTTCCCGACGCCCGTGTTCTCATTTTGGCCGATGACAGCAAAGAAGAGACGCTAAATGATTTTCTAGCCTCAGGTGCGCAAGGTCTACTTATGAAAAGTGCACACCCGATTGAGTTGATAGACGCAGCCTCCAAAGTTGCAGAAGGTGATACCTATCTTGGGAAGATATATTCGAAAATGATGACGAGGGAATACCGGAAGCTCACCGCCTACAGAAAATCTAAAAAAACCATCACTCGGCGGGAACGCGAGGTGCTTCACCTGCTCATTCAGGGAAACACCAGCACTGAAATTGCTTCCAAGTTGTTTATATCGCCACGAACTGTTGACAAGCATAGAACCAACCTGCTCAAAAAGCTAAATCTCAAGAACACCGCTAGCTTGGTCCGATTTGCCCTAGAAAACAAAAATAATCTAGAGCATATGTAATTTTCCCCCTCTGGTTGATGCATTTGTATATCGAATCAGGAGTTGGGGCTTGTACGTATTTATACGTATATAAATTACGTATTAAACATTATTGAGCAATCTGTGTGCAAATACTATGTTTATAGTGCAAATGGGGTAACAGCCGTCTGTAGATGATATTAGCCGTCTACCATTGAGTTGGGGACGGCTTTTTTGTGGTAGTTTGTAGTTTATTCCTTCATTTCTCGCAAGCTATACCTTATACCTAATGCAATAAGAGTTCCAATTAACAATCCCATCCCTAACTTCACAACTAAAAACCAATTAGTTGTTAACATATCGTTTAAATAATCCATGGTCTGTCTCTACAAATGGATTTGTAGATCAATAAATTTTATAGTGTAGCTTGATATTTATTTTTTCCTGCTATTCCCAAATCTGCTAAAATCACCCATACCGTCATAATCATTTGTATCTAGATGAGAGTTATAACGGGAATTTTTGGCTTCTATTTTTTCATCTTTCCCAAGCATAAAAATTCCTGTAAAAAATGTAATGAACACAATTACCCCGATTATAAAAATAAGATTAGTGATCACCTTTTCGGCCCATTGTCTTTTTCATTCAGATTGCGAAATTCTCTTATAGTAATGCCGAATCCTATTATGAACAGAAAAGTGACAAAGATTCCAATGACTAATACATTACTCATTTTCTTTCCTTTCTATTTTGTATTGTATCACAAGATTTTTAAGATAGTTGCCGAATCCGAGTAAGGATGGCACCCACAATCCAATGAATACCCCTTCTTCTTTGTACCCGTTAAACCAAAAGTAGATTGAAACAGCCATCGACAAAGCAGCTGAGAGTAAAATGAAAATGTCAGAAGTTTTTATAAGCTTGTTCATTGTTGTATTTAATTGAAGTAGTTACACTATAGAATAAGTAAATACTTTGGGTTTTAGTTCCTAAATGGATTAAAACCTCATTGAATCTGTTTGATGGAAAGTTTATGCCGGAGTTAACGCCACATTTAGCAACAAAGAACAATAACAAAAAAGGCGACCGAACTTTATGTTCGACCGCCTTTCTTTAGTAGCGTGGGACGGAATTGAACCGTCGACCTCACGATTATGAGTCGTGCGCTCTAACCATCTGAGCTACCACGCCAAAAACAGAATACAAATATAAGGCTTTCCTAGCATTTACATAAAGTTTTTTCTAAAGCCTTTTCACTTTCAAGGCCTTAGTTTGTTACCTTTCAGAAATACAGTAAACAATTACGATTATGGCCAAAAGAATTACAAAAAGAAGCGACGATTATTCTCAATGGTATTTAGATGTTGTGAAGGAAGCCCAACTTGCTGAACACTCCCCCGTGCGAGGCAGTATGGTTATCCGCCCAACTGGAATGGCCTTGTGGGAAAACATGAGGAATGCCTTAGATCAGATGTTCAAAGATACTGGTCATGAAAACGCTTATTTCCCACTGTTCATACCAAAATCATTTCTTTCCAAGGAAGCGCAACACGTAGAGGGATTTGCAAAGGAATGTGCCGTAGTCACTCACAGCCGTTTAAAAAGTGTAGATGGGGGCGTTGAGGTCGATCCTGATTCCCGATTAGAAGAAGAATTAATTGTCCGACCTACCTCTGAAACTATTATTTGGGACACCTACAGAAATTGGATTCAATCGTACCGGGACCTGCCAATATTGGTGAATCAATGGGCCAATGTGGTGCGCTGGGAAATGCGAACCCGTTTGTTTTTACGTACGATGGAATTTTTGTGGCAAGAAGGGCATACTGCTCATGCCACAAAGGAAGAAGCCGTAGAAGAAACACTACAGATGCTCGAAGTTTATCGCACATTTGCTGAAGATTTTATGGCAATGCCTGTGGTAACTGGGGTTAAAACGGCTTCAGAGCGTTTCGCAGGCGCTGAGGAT
Source organism: Rhodothermaeota bacterium MED-G12 (assembly GCA_002457365.1). Lineage (GTDB taxonomy): Bacteria > Bacteroidota > Rhodothermia > Balneolales > Balneolaceae > UBA1275. The sequence continues at coordinate 8,024 of NTKP01000023.1, read as the reverse complement.
ACCTACTGCATAGAAGCACTTATGCAAGATGGAAAGGCATTACAAGCGGGTACCTCGCATTTTTTAGGCCAAAATTTTGCAAAAGCATTTGACGTAACCTTTCAAGACAAAGACGGTGATCATAAATTGGTTTGGGCCACGAGCTGGGGTGTATCAACCCGATTGATCGGCGGGCTGATTATGACTCATTCGGATGATAATGGCTTAGTCTTGCCTCCAAAATTAGCTCCAAGGCAAATAGTCATTGTGCCAATTTACCGTTCTGACGAGGAACGAGAAAGGGTGCTAGCCTACGGCGATAGTATGTTAAACGAACTCAAAGAGCATGGTATCCGAGCTCATATGGATACTCGAGACACGTACAAACCTGGGTTCAAATTTGCGGAACATGAAGCTCGTGGTATTCCATTACGTATTGCCATAGGGCCAAGAGATGTTGAAAACAATAAAGTGGAATGGGCACGTAGAGATACATTGACTAAAGAGATTACAGAACGCGAAGGTTTAGGGGCTCGTGCCGCTGAGCTATTGAATACCATCCAACAAGATCTTTATGATAGAGCCCTAACTAGGCGGGGTGAGATGACCAGTGAAGTAGAAACGTACGATGAGTTCAAAGAGGTACTGGAGCAAAAGGGTGGATTTATTTATGCGCATTGGGATGGTACAGCCGAAACCGAAGAGCGAATAAAGAATGAGACTAAAGCAACCATACGCTGTATTCCATTGACCGAGGCTATACCTGGTACTTGCATGGTTACCGGAAAAGCTTCTAAACAAAAAGTTCTTTTTGCTCGAGCCTACTAATAGATTGAACCAATTGACCTAATTGACCTAAGTCTCATCTAATTTACAACGATGAACCCATCATCAAGGCATCCTTGGCACCGACAATTACACCCCTTTGGATTATATGGGGCTCGAGGATCGCGCGAATTAGATCGAGCTGCCATTGAGAATTTTGGAATCCCAGGGGAAACTCTCATGGAAATAGCTGGCACGAGAGCAGCTGACTGGATTCAACAGCATGAATTACCCAATGCTGAGGGTATTATATTAGCCGGGAAAGGTAATAATGGGGGTGATGCCTATGTGGTTGCTCGACTTTTGCACGAATATGGCATCCAGGTTCAGGTGTTTTCACTCGTTCAGGTGAGCAGCCTTACCGCAGATGCCCTTTTGAATGCACAACGATGGTTGTCCCTAGGCGGTGAAATCACCGTATTTCTTGATGCGGATGAAGAAAATAAAAAAGCTCATCTTGAAAAAATAAAGGTTGAGAGCGTAAAACTGTCGTTAAATAAAACCGCTAAAACCCATTTTTCTAAGGCCCTTGCTACCGCAGATTTTATCGTAGATGGCCTGCTAGGTATTGGAATTAATGGCCCTGTTAGCGCCTCTCACGAGGAAATCATTAACTTGGTGAACAAGGCTACAAATGCCAGCATGATCCATAAATATGCCCTTGACATACCTTCTGGGTTACATCCTGATACAGGAAGATGTATGGGCAGTGCCTTTTCAGTTGACTTTACTTTTTGTTTTGGCGGAATTAAACCGGGATATTTTTTAGAAGACGGGCCAACTTTTTGCGGTCAAATCATCCGCTGCGAACTCCCCATTCCATCATCTTATAAAGAAGCACACCAATTTATCATTGATGAGGATTGGGTCCAACGGGTTCAGGGGCTGGACGCAGTAACCAGAAAAAATCGGGCGCATAAATATAGTCAGGGGGTTATATACATTATAAGTGGCGCTTCAGGTATGACGGGAGCAACCATCTACGCCGCAAAAAGTGCCTGGGCTCAAGGTGCCGGGGCCGTTCAAATCATTTGCCCTAGAGGGCTGATGAACCTGTATGATTATCATTTACCAGAAATGGTTAAAGTAGGCATTGGTTCGGAAAAAGACACAGAACTCGGCTATGATCATACCCCAGAGATATTGAGCGCTCTTTCTAAAAAAGACGGGCTCTGTGTTGTTGGACCTGGACTGGGACGGACTGAACAGGCTATGAAGCTTACTCAATGTTTATTAGAAGAGTATCGAGGCCCTTTACTCTTGGATGCCGATGCAATGTATGCATTGAGCCCGTCCATTCTCGTAAAAAGACCTCGCGAGCAGAAGCTGGTCATGAGTCCGCATAAAGGTGAGTTTGCTCATTTGTTCTCGGTTTTGTTCCCAGATCATGAACAAGAACCATCGAGCGAGGCTGAACGCATAGAGTGGGCTGAGCAGATCGCAAAAAAGTTTGGAATTTGGATAGTAAGCAAAGGACTTCCAACAGCGATTTGCACCCCAGAAGGATTTTCGTATTGGACACAATATGACACTACTCTTTTTAATAGGACAGGATTTGGTGACGTACTTAGTGGGGCTATGGCAGCAACGATGCTAGAAAGCTCATCGGTGGATATGGCTTTGGTGAAGGCTTGTCTACAAAATTGGGAGCAAGCTCAAGACATCCTGACTTTTAAAGCGCATCTAAGTCCGGACGACCTAGTGTAAGTGTGATATTGCTTACCGTAATTATGTACTTTTAAGAGAAATGATCCGAAAACGTATCAACTGCCGTGCGGGTTGGTGAACGATCAACAATTATATATGGTATGAAAATCGATTTTATTGACCTTATTCAACGATTTAGGGTGCTTATTGGGGGACTTTATATCACGACTACCTTACTCATTCTCTTTGGTACACTCATGCCCGGTTCTAATCTCCCTGAGTACCAGGTTTTTAATTATGACAAACTGGTTCATGCCGGCGCATTTATGGCCTGGACTTTAGCAACAGGAATTACCTGGCGAGCCTTTCAACCAAAGCGAGCATCGCTAAATGTACTCATAGTAGCTCCCCTACTTTTTGGTGTTGGCATTGAAATTCTTCAAGGAATTCTTCCAACCAACCGAAGTCCTGAATGGATGGATATTGTTTTTGATGCCTTAGGTACTTTTTTGGGCCTATTAATTTATCTTTTGCTCTTACGGATTAAAGACCAAAGTGAGCGTGTAAAAAGTGAACATTAGTGTTGCGACGCTCCAAAAAATTTGGTTTCTTTTAGATTAAAACTAATTTTAATTGGGCATTCATCATGATAACTGACAGAAAACAAGCCAAAGCTGACTTAAGACGTAGTTACAATGTGTATCTGCAACTAGGTCTTATCGTCGCTTTACTATCATTTATTGGGTTGGTTCGTATCAATTTATACAGCGAGCCTCCTGCACCCCCTCCGGTAGAAGAACAGGAAGAAGTGGTAATGGAAGAGGTAATCCAAACAAAGCAAATTGAAACTCCACCGCCACCACCAAGACCACCGGTTCCTGTTGAAGTACCAAATGATGAAATTATAGAAGATGAAATCATCGATCTAGATGCGGAATTGGATTTAGATGGGCCGTTGGATTTACCACCTCCACCCCCACCAAAGGAAGATGAACCTGAAGATGATTTCTTTGTTGTTGTAGAGCAAATGCCCCAACTTCGTGGTGGTCTAGGTGCATTACAGCGTAAGGTTTCTTACCCTGAAATGGCACGACGAGCAGGTATTGAAGGACGAGTTACCGTACAATTCATTGTAAACGAACAAGGTAGAGTAGAAAATCCACGAGTAATTCGTGGAATTGGCGGTGGTTGTGATGAAGAGGCGTTAAAAGCTGTTCAAAGCGCTCGATTCACACCTGGTATGCAACGAGGTAGGCCTGTACGTGTACAGTATAGTTTACCTATTGTTTTCCGACTACAAAACTAAGTTTCTGGCTCATATGATTCTTAACTGAATCACTAACAAATGTTAAAAAGCCCGCCCTTTGGTGGGCTTTTTTTATAACAGCTCAGTTTTTTGACCAACTCAGTGACTTTGTACCATCCCGGTGACTTTGCCCCACCTAAGAACAATAAAAATGGATCCAATTCCATCTATAATCGACTGATTTGTTCGGTAAACTGAATCAACACCTCCCTAAGGTTATCGAATGCAACCCACTCGAGCGCTAGAGTCAAGCTAACCCAACGTATCTCGGTTATTCCTTCTTCTAACTGTGGCGTATAACGATGTTTTGCTGAATTCCTATGTTCATTGATCCTTCCTTGAGAGAATGCACTTGAAATCCTATGCTCTTGGACATCAATCATCCCATACCAGTAGGTGGTTTTATGATAACTTTTATTTTTTTGCTCATATTCATGAGCGGTTGTACCAATAAAATGAGTAATGATAGGCTCCTCAATGCCTACCTCCTCTTGTACTTCTCGGCGAGCAGCACAAGCAACAGTCTCATTTTTTTCAACCTTTCCTTTAGGGATATCCCACAACCCGTTGCGATGAATTAACAACACCTCCAAGCATTGCTCCGTGGATTGTTTGGTTTCTGAAACTACTGCATCTCTATGAGGTGATGAAGGGTAATTATGCTTAGTTCTATTCAGGGTCAAAGATTCTACTTCAGAACTACTGTACCGAAATACGACACCACCCGCGGCACTAATCTTCTTTTGTTTCACCGGATCCTGTATCTCCCTGAGCTTCTTCTTTACTCGGTGCTGTATTGGTATCCCCTTTCTTAACTTCGTCGGCATAATTAAGGCGGAGATTAGTCAGGCTTTGATCCAAATACGACTTCAATTCATTGGGCAGATTTCCTTTGGTATATTCAGCTAATGCATTTAGAGTATCAATTGCATATTTAGCAGACCCCAAATCCCTCTCTATTTTGTCGGTTGCGGGATTCTTGATTTTCCCTAAACCCATCATTCCAATTTGCTGATGCTGCTGAACTAACATCATAAATAAAAGTTGTTTTTGTTGGTCTTCGTTTAAGTTCTTTAAATCGTCCATAGGTTATTAGCAAAAATTCAGTGAAAGTTATTATGGTTAAAAATAAGTATTTAAGCAGTCAAAAAAACGAGTTCATACTCTTCTGATTATCCCTGTCTTTCTTTTTAAATTAGATTCAATATAAGCTAGAACTTCCCTATTTTTATTATCGCTTTGAATGAAAGAGCTTCGCAAGGAATGAAAGAACAAAGTGAATAGTTTTGTTTTCTGATAGAGCTTAAAGTTATAGCAATTATAGAAAACAGCTTTTGGAGATGACCCAAATTCATTGTCATATTCAATGCAGTCGCTTGAATCTCAAAATCTATTTAAAGCTCTTCAAACCCATTACTTAAATCCCCTCATCACTCATCCATTCACATTATGAATCGCGTACATAATTTTAGTGCAGGCCCTGCCATTTTACCCCTAGAAGTACTTCAACAAGCACAAGCAGACTTAGTAGACTACCAAGGGACGGGTGCTTCCATAATGGAGAAAAGCCATCGGGGCGCTGACTACACTCAGGTTCATGAAGAAGCAACGGCCTTGCTAACATCTGTTTTAGGTCTGGGTAATGATTTTGAAGTCCTTTTTTTACAAGGAGGGGCAAGTACTCAATTCTTGATGGCCCCAATGAATTTGCTTTCCAAAGGACAAACTGCTGACTATATCAATACAGGGGCTTGGTCCACAAAAGCCATTAAAGAAGCAAAAGCTTTTGGAGAGGTACATGAAGTGTACAGCGGAAAAGATGGGAATTTTACGCACATTCCCACACAGGAAGAGTTAGCACTTAGTGAGCACGCACGCTATGTACATTTCACCTCTAACAACACCATTTTTGGAACACAGTTCGCCACCGAACCGGAAACAAACGGGGTACCTCTAGTCTGCGATGCCTCTTCAGATTTTCTATCCAAACCCATTGATATTGCCCGTTATGGCATCATCTATGCAGGTGCTCAAAAAAATCTAGGCCCAGCTGGGGTTACCATTGTGATTGCGCGCAAGGATGTGCTAGAAGGAATTAGTAAAACAGATATTCCAACCATTATGGACTATCGCACCCACGTTCAGAATCTATTTAACACCCCTCCTGTATTTCCAGTATACATGGTTAAATTAGTCTTGGAATGGATTCAAAGCAAAGGAGGCATTTCATATTTTGAACGCTTTAACTTAGAAAAAGCTAGCCTACTGTATTCTGCTATAGACGAAGATGACTTCTACTCCGGCACTGCTGACTTAGCTTCTAGATCGCTAATGAATGTGACCTTTAGACTACCTTCAGAAGAACTGGAAAAAAAGTTCATCCAAGAGGCTACCGCTGCTCACCTAGATGCTCTGAAAGGGCATCGCAGTGTAGGCGGTGTTCGTGCTAGTATTTATAATGCCTGTCCTATGGAAAGTGTTCAGGCATTAGTAGCTTTCATGGCAGATTTCAAAGCCAAACATGGGTAACCCACAAACACCCATCACATAAACCTAGAACCAGATAGTTTTTATGTGATCAAGGGTGTTAGGCACAAAAAGTAACATGTAAAGTATTCCCCAGATAGCACCGGCTAAATGGGCTTCGTGATTAATTCTGCCTTCACGCTTACCAGCCCAAATACTGTAAACCACAAATAAACCTCCGAAAATGACAGCCGGTATACCTATGGGGATGAACATGAGGTAGAGTGGAGTAAACGGAAACAAAACAATGAAGGCAAATAATACACTCTCAATAGCTCCAGATGCCCCAATAGTGGCGTAATTTGGATTGTTCTTATGTTTGATTAGTGAGGGTATAGAAGAAACAACTAAACCACTCATATACAGAATAAAAAAATGTTCAGAGCCAATGCTTCGCTCCAAAACTGGCCCAAAAAATAATAGGGTGATCATGTTAAAAAGCAAATGTGTCCATCCGCCATGTAAAAAACCTGAACTCACTAATTCATACCATGCTCCCTTTCGGACTGTTCTATAGGGCATATGCATCCCTTTCTCCATTATGCTTGGGTTGGTTTGTGACCAAAGAAAAACGCCGACATTTATGGCAATTAGAAAGTAACTAAGCATTCTTATCTGTTTCGGGTTAAGGTGTGATGCGGCTTATAGGAAACCATAACAATATACAGAGCTTGGCATTGATTGTATTGCAGATTTTAGTAAAACAATGGTACATTCTACTTTGTCACCGATGACTGCATTGCCGAAGTAGCTCAGTGGTAGAGCAACGCTCTCGTAAAGCGTAGGTCGTGGGTTCAAATCCCATCTTCGGCTCTTCTGCTCATCATCCTTCAATCTCAATGACCTCTTATCTTATGGCTATATCCATTTCATCCATCTTTAGTCGATACACCCCACTTCTTTGTACCGTACTTTTGGTCTTGTTCCTCACCCATTGTGGTATTGTCCGAGAAGCATCTCTGGTTACAGAAACCCCAACCGAAACTACCCAAAATAGAGCACAATCGACCCCGTCCGAAGGAGGAGACCTTGGTTCGCGTGTTTTTGGTATAGATGAGGAGGTAACCGTTGAACAGCCAAGCTCTCCCACAATAACAGAGGCGACCGCCACAAACAATCCTGTTGGCAACGAAAATAATGATTACTCGAGCCCACAAATAATTACCCAAAATCTACCTACTGGAGTAGCCTTCATCCAAACGGGTATAGCAAGTTGGTACGGACCAGATTTCCAAGGGCGTAATACGGCAAATGGAGAGGTCTATAACATGAATGAGATGACGGCTGCGCATAAATCCCTCCCCTTCAATACACAAGTTATTGTCGAAAACGTGACCAACGGAAAACGAATACAACTACGCATAAACGACCGGGGTCCATACGCTAAAAATAGGGTGATTGATTTGTCGAGAGCCGGAGCTGAAGCCCTCGAAATGATTGGTCCAGGCACGGCACCTGTAAAAATATTTGTTCTGGACGATGGAACCGGTAATGTGTATCCGACCACTCCTCATTATACAGTACAGTTGGGCTCTTACGACAACAGGGCTGCTGCAGAACAAAAGTCCGCTCAAATCCTAAGTAGCTACGTTACCGAAGTACAAGTTAACGGAATGAACTATTATCGTGTATATTTTGGTGATTTTGAAAACCCAGTGATTGCGATAGAAGCCATGAATCGCCTCAAAGGACTAGGCCATGAAGGATTTATTAAGCAGATCAATAAATAATTTTTCTGGGA
>NTKP01000022.1 GCA_002457365.1 Rhodothermaeota bacterium MED-G12 | reverse complement strand
TTAGAGGAAGATTCAATAATAAAACTGAGTAACCTAGACTACCATATAATTGAGACTAATGAAGGGCTAGAAGCCTCAAACATGGATGGCTTTTTCTTCAATTATTGGACCCAAGAAAGTAATAAACTAAGTGTAAGTCTAGCCTACACGGATGGCAAAGAAGAAACCTATACCATAAATGTCAGAAAGAATTCATGGCAGTCAATCGATGTACTATTGGCTGATTTTTTCGTAACTACATCAGCCCAAAAAATATCTCAAATAAAATTTACCGGTGATGAAACAATATTTATTGACAATATACTATTCTATAAATACCCTGAAGTAACGGAAGCCCCGACACCCCCACATAATCCTGAAAATGTTCTTTCCTTATTTAGTGATACATACACTGAGTACAGGGAGGCATATCCTGAATATAATCAGATGAGTGAAACGTTATTTAGCGCTCCCCATGATGGTTCTTCTGTAGAAATTATACAGATCAATGGAAATCAAACCTTATTTTATGATAATACTCGTTATGTTATTGTAGAATTCTTTTGGACAAAAGAAGGTAAGAGTAATGGCAATTCTAGTGATCCGCAAAATGCTGGTATCGACGGCACTAAGTTCACTAATGTACGATTTGATTTTTACACGCAAGCAAAGACAGAACCGCCTGTGTCTGCAGAATTTAAACTGGTTGATTTTGGTGGTGATGCATATGGAGGCGGCAATGATACATCACACAGTTGGTTCATGAACCAAAACTCCACCCCTAAGATAGAAAGCCACAAATGGATTACCGTAGATGTAGCACTTGATGATCTTACCGGAATGACAGCAAGAAAAAATCTATCTCAAATGGTGTTATTTACTCTAAGAGGTGGGCCTATGAAATACTACATAGATAATTTATATTTTTATAGTGATCAAGCTATCAACTCTGCGGAAGATTACTCTCTAACACATCCGAAAGACTTAAATTTATTTCAGAACTATCCAAACCCATTTAACCCCAATACTAACATTCAATTTGATCTTCCAACCAGTGGTTATACGGTATTAAAAATATACAATAGTGTTGGCCAACTTGTGCAAACGTTGGTTGATCAAAACTTACAAGCGGGTAGACACAATTACAATTTCAATGCAAATCAATTTGCCAGTGGCATCTACTTCTACAGAATAGAATTTGGTTCCCAAATTATCACTAATAAAATGATACTTTTAAAATGACTTAATAGCTTATAGAAACTATATTAAGGGCTCATTATTAATTATTACCATAATTGCTCTTATGACACTATTTCTACTCAGCTCATTACTAACCGTACTACCTATATTCAATGGTCTTGTACAAACAAATAATTCTGAATATAGTATACTAGAGAGTCCAAGTAACCCTGCTCCCGCTCCATCTAGTAATGAAATTGATGTAATATCCATTTACAGTGACTCATATTCAGACATTCCAAATACTAACTTTTATGCAAATTGGAATCAAAGTACTAGTGTTTCTGAAGTTGATTTAAATGGTAATAAGACCCTTAAATACAGTAATTTTAATTATCAAGGAATAGAACTAGGTTCTAGTATAGATGCCAGTCAGATGGAATATATACATATCGATATTTGGACGGAAGATGCCACAGCACTGAATTTTGAACTTATATCTCCAGGCCCATCGATTAGTACCTATGCATTATCCATTAGCAATGAAAATTGGCTAAGTTTTGATATTCCTTTAACCTCTTTTAATGGTCAAGTTGATATAAAAGAAATTTTTCAAGCCGCTTTCAATGATGCCGGGAGTGGAAACAGTCCTACTATTTTTATTGATAATATTTACTTTTATCGCTCAGAAACACCTCTAGAAAAAAATGCTTACCTAAATGATCTCAGTGTCAATGGAACAACCATAGAAAGCTTTAATCCAAATAAATTTGACTACACACTGAATGTATCTGCAGGCGCTACCAACTTACCCATTTTAACAGCTCAGAAAAGCAATACTGATGCTCATATAGAAATTACTCAAGCTACTAGTCTCCCCGGGATTGCAAGTGCTAAGGTGATTTCAAGCGATAGCTCTACTACTAATACGTATATCGTATATTTTAATCCTATTTTAGAGCCAGAAAATCCAAGCCCAACACCACCTGACAGAGCAGCTGAAGATGTAATATCTATATTTAGTTCACACTTTGAAAACCTCTCCGACGTCAACTTTAATCCGAATTGGGGACAATCTACAAAAGTTTCACAGGTTAATATTGGCGGCGAAGAAGTGTTCAAATACACTAATTTCAACTATCAAGGAATAGACCTTAACAAAAGAATTAATGTTTCTGAAATGGATTATTTACATGTGGACATATGGACAGCAAATGCTAGTTCCATAAATTTATTCGCTATAAGTCCAGGGCCATCGGAAACACCTGTATCCTTACCAATTTCTAAAGGGGAATGGAAGAGTTATGATATACCACTATCATCTTATACTCCTGTTGTTGATTTAACACAAGTGTTTCAATTCAAATTTGATGATTCAGATAAAGGTGACAAACCTACTTTCTATTTTGATAATTTATATTTCTATAAGGGTGCTCCAAATGCTAATGATGATGCTACTCTTAATGGAATTAATATCAATGATGTTCATATTCCATCTTTCAAGCCAACCCAATTTGAGTATAAAGTAACTCTTCCATCAAATTCTACACAGGTTCCTCAGATATCAGTCATCCTATCTGATACAAATGCTACCTATACTATAGAGCCTAATTCAACTTTACCTGGTTCAGCAAAAATTATTGTGTTAGCAGAGAATGCCAAAACAACAAAAACCTACACAATTAATTTTGTGTTATATAGTGAAATTTCTGACCCCACTCTTAGTTCTATTACTGTCAATGGAAAACCAATAAATCATTTTAACTCTCTCAGAAAGAATTATGTATTTAATTTAGGTGATTCATCTTCGAGACCAGATGTCTCCGCTACAGCAAGTAATGCTGATGCGAGCATTACGTATTTTGAATCCAATGATTACACGTACATAAAAAGCATTTCTTCAGACCAACAAGATAGCGCCATATATTCTGTTTTTTTTAGGCCACAAAATTTAGTTTGGTGGGATGATTTTTCATCATCCAGTCTCAATCTAAATCATTGGTCCTATGAATTAGGAAATGGATGTAGTCAAGGCGAAAATTTATGCGGCTGGGGGAATCAAGAACTTCAGTCCTATGCACAAGAAAATATATCAATTGAGCAAATTCCGGGAGAGGAAGGTAATAATGCCTTAGTTATAACCGCTATGGAGCAAGGGAGCAATAATTTTACCTCTGGAAGAATTACCTCTCAAAATAATGTACACTTTCAGTATGGAGTAATAGAAATTCGGATGAAAGTGCCTGAAGTAGAAACAGGCCTTTGGCCAGCAGCATGGTTCCTCGGAGGCAATCATCCTGAGGTTGGATGGCCCAAGTCTGGCGAGATTGATCTAATGGAAATGGGGCAAAAAAAATCATTTCGAACTCATCAAGGATTCCCAAATAGTACAGCTAATCAATACGTTGGCTCAAATATAATTTGGTACTCTTCGGCGGCTTGCGTGACTGGTAATGAAACTTGTGCAGCTGCAATAGCTGGTGATGTGAATTATAATAATCCCTATGTCTCTAGCGATAATTTAAATAAACGTTTCCAAGTGTATCGACTATATTGGAGTAAAAAGCACATACGACTAACCGTTCAGGATGGAGGAAATGAGCACAACCTCTATACGGCGCCATTTGGTACAACCTCTAACGAACTACGAAATGCATTCAATCAAGACTTTTTTATGGTTCTAAACTTAGCTATAGGAGGTAATTTTACCGATGCCTTAAGTGCCAACCAAGTTACTGCATCACTACCTGCTAAGATGTATATAGACTACGTTAAATTATATCAATACAATGGCGAAGGTAGCGTATTGATCGACGGTGAAACATTAACATCAAATGAACAGAATTTTGAAGAATATGATTATCCCAAGTTTTTTAAATTATTTCAAAACTATCCTAATCCGTTTAACCCAGTAACTTCAATTGAATTTGAGCTTCAAAAAACATCCAATGTACAAATTATTGTTAGAGACGTACTTGGGAGGCTGGTTTCAGACCAAAAATTCGGAAATTTGGGTACTGGAAGGCACAATTTTCAATTTGACGCTTCTAATTTATCAAGTGGTTTGTATTTTTATACACTTAGCGTAAATGGACAATTGATGGACACTAAAAAAATGTTGTTACTTAAATGAAATACTCTAAAAAAATTCCAATTCTCTTTTTACTCACTTGTTTCATATTAGCATGTAATCCTCCAACAAGTGTTAAAGAAAATACAGACGATAAAGATATTAATGGATATGCCGACGAAACTTTTTTTAAGGTTGATGGTAAAGAGATTTTGAACAGACAAGGGATCCCTGTGGTAATTAAGGGTCTTGGACTTGGGGGTTGGTTTATGCCAGAGGGGTACATGTTTAGAATGCCAGGTGGTTATGGACCTACTGCCATTAGAGAAAAGATAACTGAACTCTTGGGCGCTTCTCTAGCAGATCAATGGTTTGAATTATTTCGAGATAACTATGTTAGAGAAGATGACATAATCGCAATGAAAGAATGGGGCGTAGATCATATTAGAATTCCTTTCCATTATGATATTTTTTATGATAAAAATTCAGAAACATTTATAGAAAAAGGATTTGAACGTATTGATCAAGTTCTTATTTGGTGCAAAAGACATCGTATGGATGTAATATTAGATATGCATGCGGCTCCAGGAGCTCAAAGTGCCGGTCCTATTGCTGATAGTGATGGAGTTGCCCGTTTTTGGACAGAAAAAGAAACATACTGGCCAATGACCATTCTTATTTGGGAAGAATTAGCTAGAAGATATAAAGACGAAACCATCATTATTGGGTATGATATTCTGAATGAACCGGTGACTCCAACAGGGTATGGTGCTAGCGACTTAAGAAATTTTTATGATCAAATAGTTCCGGCAATACGTGCCATTGATACTAACCATATTCTATTTATTGAAGGTAATTACTGGGCAACGACCTTTGATGAGTTGTATCCTCCATTTGATAATAATATGGTGTACGCTTTCCATAAATATTGGAATGAAACCGACCAAGGAACCATTCAATATTTACTCAATATGAGAAATGACCATAATACACCTCTGTGGCTTGGTGAAACCGGCGAAAATTCAAACCCTTGGTATTATGAGACGCGTCAACTAGCAGAGCAACATGAAATAGGATGGAATTGGTGGACACACAAAAAGCTAGAAACTACTAGAGCTCCCTTATCCTCATCTAGTAATGAAGATTATGAAAAAGTTGTCAATTATTGGAAAGGAAATGGGCCTCAACCTACTACAGAAGAGGCTAGAAGAGGTCTATTCCAAATGGCAGAAGACCTTGCCATTGAAAAAAATACTTTACGGCCTGATTTAATAGCTTCTCTGTTTTCTAATCAGTTTGGAACAACTAATAAACCATATACTAATATTGAAATACCTGGTCAAATATTTGCAGTTGACTACGATATTGGGAATCAAGGAGTCTCCTATTCTGATACCGAATACAAACAAGTAAGTAGCGATGAGAACCAAAATACAGGTAATAATGGATGGTCTTACCGTAATGATGGAGTAGATATTGAGTCATGCTCTGATCCTACCATTGATTACAATATTGGTTGGATTGAAACGGGTGAATGGCTAGAATACACCGTAAATATTACTAAATCTGGATCATACACAACAAAAGCAATTATTGCTTCTACGGGCGCTGGCAAAATGCGTATCAAAGTAAATGGAAAACAAATTGGTTCAGATTTAGATGTACCCGACACAGGTGGGTATCAAAATTGGGGACAAATCAATTTTGGCCAGCAAAGTTTTAATGCTGGTGAAGCACTTGTACGAGTTGAAATTCTTGAAGGTGACTTCAGTTTCGCAATGATTTCCATCGATTAATTAAACAGGCGGTAGCCTCTTATCTACCCTAAAAATAACTTATACTCACTAATGATTATTATAAAATTACTTAAGCGTTTAGCTAGTTTCTTTTTACTAATTACCATCCTAGGGACATCTTTATATTCGCAATCATTTAAAGTATTGGTGTTTTCAAAAACCGAAGGATTCCGGCATAGCTCCATACCTGCCGGTATTGTGGCTATTGAGCAATTAGGCAACGAAAATGGCTTCATTGTTGAAGCTACTGAAGATGCGAGCTTGTTCAACCTTGAAAATCTACAACAATTTAATGCGGTTATTTTCCTCAGTACTACTGGAGATGTACTTAATACTGACCAACAAGATGCATTTGAACGGTATATCCGCAATGGTGGTGGTTTTGTTGGAATACATGCCGCATCGGATACCGAATACAATTGGTCTTGGTATGGGGAATTAGTGGGGGCTTATTTCGATAGCCATCCAGCTATACAAACTGCAACTATTGAAGTTGCGGATAGAATTCATCCCTCCACCATGCACCTACCAGAATACTGGGAACGGACCGACGAATGGTATAACTACACCGAAAATCCTAGAGGTAAGGTACATGTTTTAGCCACACTGGATGAGAGTAGTTATTCTGGCGGAAATATGGGTTATGATCACCCCATAGCTTGGATGCATGAGTTTGACGGGGGCCGCTCTTGGTACACTGGCGGGGGACATACCGACGAGTCCTATTCTGAGCCTGATTTTTTGAAGCATATCTTGGGTGGAATTATGTATGCATCCGGGGATATCAAAGGTGAATTTGATGCGACTAATGACCGGCAGTATCAGGTAACGGTCATCGATGGAAAACCCTCCTTTCCTATGGCACTCGCCGTACTCCCTAATTTTGATGTGCTCTATATTGAACGTGGTGGACGAATGAAATTGTGGAAAAAGTCTACCGGTCTAAATAGTATTGCCGCCGATTTTGATGTAGATAGTGGCCGTGAAGACGGGCTCTTAGGGATTGTATTAGATCCAGATTTCCAGACCAATAACTATGTTTATGTTTTTTACTCCCCTAGCAGCGTGAGTGAACAACGAGTTTCTCGGTTTACATTTGATGGGGAAACACTGAATATGAATTCCGAGATTATAGTGCTCCGAATCCCAACCCAACGTGATCAATGCTGTCATTCAGGTGGTGATTTAGAATTTGGACCCAACGGGGATTTATATATTACCACAGGCGATAATGTCAATCCATTTGAAGCTGATGGGTTTGCTCCTATTGATGAACGTCCTGGCCGCGCTTATTTCGATGCCCAGGGAACTTCTGGAAATACTCACGATCTTAGAGGCAAAATCTTACGTATACGCCCACAAGAAGATGGTAGCTACACCATTCCTGAAGGGAATCTATTTGCCACCGAAGAAGAGGGCTTACCTGAGGTGTACGTGATGGGTACTCGAAATCCATTCCGAATGGCAGTCAATAAATTAACCGGTGAGTTAGTTTGGGGAGATGTTGGTCCAGATGCCGGCGGTGATAATGGGGCAAGAGGTCCAAAGGGATACGATGAGTTTAACCGTACCAGTTCTGCTGGTAATTTTGGATGGCCCTTTTGTATTGCTGAAAATCTACCGTACCGCGAATACGATTTTGCCACAGGTAACTCAGGACCAGCCTATAATTGTGCCGAACCTATCAATAATTCACCGAATAATACCGGAGTTGATACCCTTCCACCCTCACAACCTGCTTGGATTGCCTACAACTATGGATTTACAGAAAAGTGGCCTCAATTAGGCGAAGGTCAACGAACTGCTATTGCAGGGGACTACTTTTACTATGACTCCACTTTAACTGAAACTGGGAGCCTACCTGAATACTATGATGGTTCCCTCTTTATTTTAGAATGGACCCGAAACTGGGTGAAAGAAGTCCGTTTTAATCAGGAAGGCGAACTATTTCAAATTAATCCATTTTTCCAAAGTGAGCCACTCATTCGCCCCATTGACATGCAGATCGGTCCTGACGGTGCAATGTATATTATAGAGTGGGGTACTGGATTTTTCGAGGATAACCAAGATGATCGTATAATAAAGATAGAATTCGCTCAAAATCTTGCTAATCGTAGCCCAACAGCTAGAGCCAGTGCAAACATACAAAGTGGATTAGCCCCATTAACAATTGAATTCCGAGGTGACGATTCTACTGATCCTGATGCCGATGATGTGCTCAGTTATTCTTGGGATTTCAATGGAGATCAAATAGAAGATGCAACGACTGCTATTACTACCCATACATACATTGAGAATGGAGAGTATCTAGCCACCCTAACCGTAAGTGATACCGAAGGTGCTTCATCTGTAGCTCAAATTCAAATTATTGTTGGTAATAGCGCACCAGAAGTAACTATAGTTAAACCAATACATGGCGGGTTTTATGAAGATTTTGACATAATTGACTATGAAGTCGAAGTAACGGATGCTGAGCAAGGTACTATTGGGGATGGCATTTCTTGTGAAGATATAGTAGTAGAACCATCTATAGGGCATGATGACCATGCTCATGGCACAGGACCAAGGAATGGATGTGAAGGAAACTTTGAAGCTGAAACTCATGGTGACGGTCCAGACAACGTCTTTTATGTCTTTGGTGCGACCTTTGAAGATGATGGTGCAGGATTAGGTAAAGGGTTAAAGGGGAGTGATGTCGTAGTGCTAAACATGAAACGTAAACAAGCACAACATGCAAATGAACTAATCGATCTTCAAACCGAAAATACAAGTGATTTTTTAGGTGGAGGACTAAACATTGGATGGTCTAAACCTAACTCTGCCCTTAAATATGAGAATATGAACTTGAGCAATATTGACTTTGCAACCATACGATATGCTTCTCAACCATATGCAGCCAACATTGAAATTAGAGCAAATGCTATTAATGGGGAGCTCTTAGGTACCATAGGAACTCAGTTAACAGGCGGTTGGCAAAATTTTGATTACTTCACTACTAGTCTTAAAAAAACTGAGGAATTACTAGATCTTTACTTTGTATTCAAAAGTAGTGATGGTAGTGATGGACTTGGCAATATAAATTTCATTGATTTTCATGGGAAAGGTGTTGCTTCAAGTAATCAAGACTCCTTAAGAGGATTAGCAGCTACCTATTACTCAAATTCAGATTTTACTGGAAAAAAATTCATCCGTAAAGATCCAATGATCGCTTTTAATTGGGGAGATAGAGGAGTAGATGAAAAAATAGGGAAAAGTGGATTTAGTGTACGATGGCAGGGTGAATTAAAGGTAGAAGGTTCGGGATCCTATAAATTTTATAGCGACCCTATAAATGGTGATGCTAGAATTTGGTTGAATGATGAACAAATTCTTACCGGCGGTACTTCGGAGACTGGGATTATTACTTTATCTGCAAATTCAACTTATAAAATTCAAGTTGAGTATAGCCATGATAATGGTGAAGCAGGTATGTTTTTACGCTGGAGCAGTTCAACACCAAAAAATGTTATACCAACAAATTCCCTAATCCCAGACTCAGAAATATTAAGCATAAGTAATGATATTGAAAATTTTGTCCCAAATGACTTATATCTAGCACAAAATTATCCCAATCCATTCAATCCAACTACCCAAATCAATTTTACTTTACCCTCTAGTGGAAAAGTGAATCTATCTGTGTTTAACATGTTAGGTCAAGAGGTTGAAACATTGGTAAATGAACAATTAGGGGCTGGATCCCATAGCCTAACCTTTGATGCAGCCGTTTATTCAAGTGGAGTTTATATATACAGATTAATCTACGATAGACATATATTAACTAAAAAATTACTTCTGGTAAAATAGTTCTGATTTGTTTGTAGTTTAAAATTTCTTTAAAAAATCAATATTTTCTTTCGTAACTATTTCAATTGGGAAGTAATTATTTGGCTCAATAGCATAGTTAAAAAAATGATTCTTATAAATTGTTTGTGTTGCCATATAACCTTGCAGTTCAGGATTCTGATTTATAAGAATATCAATCTTATCACTCCTTAGTAAATACTCATTATCACTAGTTATATCATAACCAATAGTTAGATTTAACTTAGATAGATGATTAATTAGACTTACATAAAAAAAGGGCAACCAGATTGTCACTGATTGCCCTTTATTGAGCGGGAAACGAGATTCGAACTCGCGACCCCAACCTTGGCAAGGTTGTGCTCTACCACTGAGCTATTCCCGCCAAACCTTCCGTAGAAGGATGATAAATATAAGGCCATCTGCACCTCTTGAGCAAATCATTTTTTACAAAGAAATTTCAGATAGAGCATTTAAAAATCGGGCCATAAATTTACCTCTGTAAACTTTTTTCATATGGTTCATATCAGCAATGACCACTAAAAGCTTCTTACTCCGTGTACAAGCGACGTTTAATAGTCGGGGTACTGCCATGCCATTCTTAGTTTCGTCAAATGGACGCACGCTATAATCACGCCTTCTCCCATATTGAATTTCTGCGGTCATAATGGTATCTAAAATAATGGCCTCTTTCTCCCTACCCTGAAAGGTATGAATAGTCCCCACCTCTATACCAAGTGCCCCGGGTAAAATACTTTCCCTGAGCGCCGTACGATACTGGTATACGGAATACCGGAACGGTACTATTAAGCCAATTTGTGAGGCATCATATTTTTTCAGTAACCGTTCTACTGACTCCATCATAACGCGTTGATGAACCTCATTAACTGGCCTAAAACCACGCTCACTTTTGTCTTGTATGAGCTCGGGACTATATTTACCCGTGTTTACTAGCGCTACAGATGCTTGAAACCACGCATCCGATTCACCTGAATTCTCAGGTTGTAGTGTAAGATCTTCACTTTTAAGCCTACCCTCGTAAAATACCTTTGAAATGACCCCTGCCAAATCTGATTGAAGTCGATACTGAGTATCAAAAAAAGCGGTGTTGTTTGGATACTGATCGTGCCAATCAAAAAGTTGAGAGCTGTCTTTGGCGTCTGCAACCCAGGTGAATATATCTTGCTCTAGAAAGGTACGAGCCTCTATATCTTCAGTAATCGCTATGGGTGGTAATTGCATGGGGTCTCCAGTAATGACTACATGGGATTTTGCTTTTGACGCCATGACGAGCAAGAATGCCATGTTCGCCATGGATGCCTCATCCACGACTACCGTATCAAATTTTAGCCCGAAAAATAACTCCGAGGTGCATACTTTAGCCAAGGTAGTCGCCACCAAGTTTCTTTTTTTTAGTTCGTGACGTTCATTCACCGTTGAGAGCCGTTCTATTTCCTGTTCCAAAAATGCTCCCCCCCCAACATCATCAACCCGCTTAGCTAATTCTTGGCATTCTAGTTCTAATGTGTTGGGTATCGGCTCGTCGTTATCCATCAATTTATCCACCGCTTCTTGGGCTTTCTCATAACGGCGTAATAATGAATCCCATTGTCCAGCTCGAAGTTTACGCTCTTCCAGCTCTTTTTCCATTTGCGCTTCAAACGAATGTTTCTCTAATCGCTCGTCATCCAACCAAGGATCTCCGAATCGTGAAACGGACGTGGAGTCTTGATGTAAGCCAATTTCCTTGATGGACTGTAGCACACTTAACAAGCTTACATCTACAGCCCTGTTAGTATTTGATACCATGAGTACTTTTTTACCCTGCCTAAGGTATTCCGCCACCATTCTACCTATACTTGCCGTCTTCCCAGTTCCAGGAGGCCCCCAAATATATAGTATGGGCTCACTCATAGCCAACTTTATGGCCTGCTGCTGCGAAGGATTAAAGCGTCCAAAATCCGCTGTTTGAATAGCTTGTTCATCGGAAAGTGGCCCCTTATCCAGATCTAACATCTGTTCTAATAACCCAAGATTTTGTTCCTCCCTCTTACTGCCTGCCATTTGCTCTTGTAGTATCTCCAATTGCTCTCGAAGCTTTATCCAGACAAAATCATTCTCCCATTCAACTTCTACCCGATCGATTTCTACACCAAAATCCTTATCAAATTCTATCCAAATGACTCCATCTTTGAACTCTAAAATTTCAACCGCTTTCCATCCTTCTTTATCTTGCTCTTTAGAACTACCCTTGTTTTGACCTTGAAAGCGCGCTTTAACCTGATCGGCAAAACGCAAACCTAGTTGATTGGTCTCAAAACCATATACATACTGCCCCCGGTCCGTTTTTTTTTGTCCATTGTAGAGCCACTCTCTAGAAGGCAGTGACCGAACTGCTTCTAGCTCACTATCGATCGCTTCCAAGGCTTGCAGGATTACCTTACTCAGGTCTTTATTTGCTTTGGACATAGGTTTTATTGCTCCCAAAGTTCGTTACGAATCATCTCAGCACTTCGATCAATTAATCTATAAGCCAATTTAAGACGGTTTTTTTCAGGAATTTTTTGCTCTACCAAACGAGCACTCTCAGGGGTATATAAAATTAAATCGGTATCCCTTACAAATAGAGGCAGTGATTTTCCGTATATGCTACCCGCAACAAATGAGCCATCAAAGGCTAAGGTGGGTTTGAGTTCATTGATGATTTTTGGGATGCTATCCTCCTGCGCGGTCACAAGTCCTATAGTTTGAAGACTTGCACGTTCGGTTACGGATAAAATTAGATCCGGATCGTAATGGTAAATAATCGGTATGACCAAGGTATGTTCCTGCAAAGGGCGAAACTGACTCATAAACCGTATGGGAATAAAAATCGCGTCATAAGTAGCTGCTTTTTCATACTCACTGACCAGAAGCTGTTCACTTTTCACCCCAACTTGAGTACGAATGGCCGTGGATAGCATCGATGCCATTTCTGCGTTTTCCCCCACACAAGCACAGCTTTGTATTCGATCGGGCCAATCCATATAGTCCAATTGCTCTTGAAACAACAACTCAATCTCAGCATCATCCAAACCATAACCCACCAACTCCTCAACGAGTGATTGTACTTTAGCACCCCCTACTTCCAACCGCTGCTCCTTATCCAACAGTGTTCTCTGGCGCATCACCAAAAAGCCTTTTCCTTTCTCACTTTTCAATAGGCCTTCCTCAGCCAAGGAGTGGTAGGCTTTGCGAACGGTATGAAAACTAGCCTCTAGCTGCCGACCCAGTTCTCGGGTAGATGGTAAAGCCTCCCCAACTTGAAATTGCTTGGTGGCAATCATTAACCTAATGCGATCGGCAATGTATTTAGCTGAGTTTTTCATGGATTTAACACCGAGCGGTACCCTACATTTTGCTGGCAGAGTTTATTGGTCTAATGGTTTTTGTTCTAACAGCTTATTGGTCTAACAGTTTTTTCCATTCGTCAATGAGCAATAAAGCCTGCATTGGACTGAGTTTATTTGGATCAATGGCCTCTAATTTGTTGCGTAGTTCTTCGAGAACAGGGTCCGTTGCAACAGTAAACAAGCTCATTTGATCGGTTTCGGCCAAAGGCTGAACCTTGTTAGATAGATGTTTTCCAGCGTCTTTCCTTACCTTAGTTTGGGCGATATTTTCAGAGCTGTCTTGAATCTCCAATCGTTGTCCTTCTAATTCCTCCAAAATGACCTGAGCTCTCTGTATTAATTCCTTGGGAAGCCCAGCCATGTTGGCCACTTGAATTCCGTAACTGTGATCAGCCCCACCACGAACGAGCTTTCGCAAAAACACTACTTTTCCCTCATGCTCACGCACCTGTACATTATAATTGATAATACGCTCATACATTGACTCAAGGGCATTTAATTCATGATAGTGAGTGGCAAATAAGGTCTTTGCTGCCACCGGTACATGATTATGAAGGTACTCGGCCAAAGCCCATGCAATACTTAATCCATCAAAGGTACTGGTTCCTCTTCCCACTTCATCAAGCAGAATGAGGGAGTGCTCGGTAGCATTATTTAGTATGTTGGCCGCCTCGTTCATCTCAACCAGGAAGGTACTTTCCCCTGCAGCTAAATTATCCGAGGCGCCGACCCTAGTAAAAATCTTATCAACCAAACCAATTCGAGCACGTTCAGCTGGCACATAACTCCCAATTTGAGCTAACAAGACAATGAGCCCCGTTTGACGGAGAATGATACTTTTACCTGCCATATTAGGGCCCGTGATGATCATAATTTGTTCATCTTGCTGATCCAAACGGATATCGTTGGGAATAAATGGTTCGCCCACCGGTAGGCTTCGTTCCACCACAGGATGCCGCCCTTTTATAATTTCGAGTGTACTACCTTGATCTAATTCTGGTTTTACATATCCATTGGTGAAAGCAATCTGTGCCAGTGACTGGTACACATCCAGGGTTGATATGACGGTAGCGATACGCTGAATACCATCTGCAAATTGTGCTATATGCTCTCGAACTTGTTCAAATAAATCGGCTTCTAACGCCTTACTTTTATCCTCAGCAGATAGAATCTTTTCCTCAATTTCTTTTAGCTCAGGTGTTATATATCGTTCGGCATTCACTAAGGTTTGTTTGCGTATAAAATGATCCGGCACCTTATCTTTATGGGCATTGGTTACTTCGATGTAATACCCAAACACCTTATTATATCCAATTTTTAAGGTGGAAATGCCCACCTCTTGAGTGAGGGCATCTTTTATCTTAGCTATGTACTTTTTGCCATTTTGCGCAATATCTCTAAGCTCATCTAGCTCGGGATTCCAACCCGTTCTAATGATTCCACCATCTCGAATCGTTGCAGGTGGTTCATCGGCAATATGTTTTTCAATATAATCTACCCACTCCGAGCTGTCAGGTAAACTTTGGAGCTCTTGACCTAAAGTATCGGATTCTAATTCTGCAGTGTGCGCCATTAATTCTGGGATCACCTGAAGAGAATAACCTAATTGCCGAATATCTCTAGCACTACACCGTCCGACACAAATTCTGGAAATTAGCCTTTCCAAATCACCTATTTTTTTTAATGATTCCCGAATATCAGTACGCACATTGCGCTGCTCAAAAAGTATTTCTACACGATTAAGTCGTAGTTGAATAGAATCTAACTTTTTGAGTGGGTGAGTTAACCAACGCCTAAGCAATCGCCCTCCCATAGGGGTTATCGTTTGATCCAAAACAGAAATTAGCGAGCCTTCTAATTTTCCTTCATGCATAGATGAACTAAGCTCGAGATTTCTCTTGGTAGAGGAATCCAAACTCATGTAATCACTTTGCTCATAGCGATACATCCTTCGGATATGCCCCATAACCCGCTTCTGGTTATCTTTTATGTATTGCAACAGTACGCCTGCTGCCCGTTGGGCTAGTTCCATGGACTCAACCCCAAAACCTTTAAGGGAATGGGTGTTGAAATGGGACAGAAGTTGATCTCTTGGATACTCTCCTTCATACATCCAAGAATCAGCCAAACTGATGTTCAGAAAGGAAAAACGTTCGTTTGCCCATTTCTTTTGAGAAGCTGCAATCACAAGCTCAGAAGGTTCAAACATCGATAAGATAGCGTCTATTTCTTGATCCTCACACTCCAAGGCCCCAAATTCTCCAGTAGATATATCGGCAAAAGCGCAGCCTAATGTTGTTCCTTCTTTATAAATGGAAAAAATGTAGTTGTTACGATTATGATTTAACACCTTTTCTGATAAACTCAGCCCTGGTGTAGTGATTTCAGTCACCTCTCGTTCTACAATTTTGCGCCCTGCTTTCTTAGCACTTTCAGGGTCTTCAGTTTGCTCACAAATAGCCACTTTGAATCCTTTGTTTACCAATTTGGGTAAGTAAGAATCGAGTGCATGAAAAGGAAACCCAGCTAATGGAGTCTGATCTCCACCATTATTTCGCTTGGTCAAGGTAATACCAAGTTCTCTACTGACCAGCTCTGCATCTGATCCAAACGTCTCATAAAAATCCCCGACCCGAAACAACAAAATGGTTTGGGGATGTTCCTCTTTAATCTGATTGTATTGCCTCATCAAAGGCGTTTGCTTTTTAGCGCTCATAGGAGGGGTGCTAACAAAATCTATTCAACAAATTGGTTCTATGCTATCGGTGAAACATACCAAACCCATGACTTAAAAACACAGCAAGCATACTCTATTTTTATGTCTGACTAGGAAGCGTAATGACTTTTAAAGGCTTTAATACTACTTTAGTATCAACATTCATTGAATTCTAGATTGTACCATGTCAAAAAATGGTTTACGCGCATATTGGAGTAGAGTTATAGAACTTGTTAAACAGGTTGATGTCATCTTTAATGCTTCTGCCGTTACGTTTAATTTATTTATTTGTGCAATCCCCTTCACCCTTATTCTCATATCAATCATTGGATATGTACTCTCTATTGATACAGCCTATACGGAGCTAGTGCGATACGGCACGGAACTACTCCCGGATATTACCTACGAACAAACAAATTCCGTTACTCTTGAAAGTGAACGTATCGTACAGACACTGTTAGCACCATTGATTCAAGGCAGAAATGTACTAGGTATCACGGGTATAATAATTATGCTTTTTTTCACCCAAAGTTTATTTCACAGCCTCAAACTTGTCCTGTTCAATGTTTTTGATATACAAAAGAGAAGTCATCCACTTAAAAGTATATTGGCAAATTTTTTAGGGCTTGGACTACTTGGTACGGTGTTTTTGTTTTTCAGTCTCTTAGTCTCTTTTGTTTCATTATTCGAATTGCGCACCATTGCCGTTCCATTAACCGAGATTGTCATCGAATTACCATGGGTTTATGAAGTACTCGATATGTTACTGCCCTTATTATTCACCTATATGCTCGCCTTTGTAATCTTTCGTTTCATGAGTGAACGGGAAATTTCTATATCTGACGCAATGCAAGGGGCCGCCTTGTTCACCGTACTATTTGAAAGTGCAAAACTACTATTAAGTCTCTATCTAAGTTATGCCATGTCGCGCTATGAATTCGTTTATCAAGGCTACACGGTTATCATTGTTCTGGCACTGTGGGTTTTCTACCTATCAGTTTTATTTGTACTTAGCGCAATACTATTACGCGCAAAAATTGACCGTCATAAAATAGTTTAATGTTAAACTATTTTCTATTTTTAATGAACGTTATAACACAATACTTGTTATAGTAGTAGGTTCGCTTGGAATTATGCGATTGTATCCTCCATTAACTTACGGCATGCTTTCTGCTTTTCCTCATGTGAACCTTACAACTGATTCACAAACCTATTCATTAAAAAACGATTCAGTATGAAAAAGAACCCTTTTTTTATTTTTACACTACTTATTTTTGGCGTTGCAAGTTTTGCCGCTACCCGTTACGCAGCATTATCTTGGACCGTAGATAAATCACATACCTCCATCACCTTTGAGGCCAAACACTTTTTTACGAGTGTTCCTGGCGCATTTGAGCAGTTTGATGCCGAAGTCAATTTTGATCCTGAGAATCTCGAAGAGTCCAGTATTAACGTACAGATCGATGTAAAATCCATCAATACCAAGAACGAACGACGGGATGGCCATTTGCAATCAGCTGATTTTTTCCAGTCTGATATATATCCATACATCACCTTTTCCAGTGAAAAAATAGTTTCTACAGGTGACAACAACTTCGAAGCCCATGGAACCCTGACCATCAAGGATGTAAGCACTGATTTTGTAATGCCTTTCACTCTATTAGGCATAATGAATAGCCCAAGGCAAGAAAACATATTGATAGCTGGATTTGAGTCTGAATTTTCACTCCTACGCAACGATTATAATGTAGGTGCTGGCGATTGGATTTCTGACGCGGTTGTTGCCGATGAAATTAAAGTAAAAATAGATGTAGAGGTAAAAGCACAGAAAAACTAAGTTTTTTGAAATTATTTTCAACTTAGTGGTGATAACCCATTATTTTAAGGCATTGCTTGCGCAGTGCCTTTTTTTTATTAATCGGAAAATTGTACTTTTCATCATGAACAAAAAGTATCTCATATTATTATTCTTGCTCGTAGTAGCCGCTGTTACTCGACTCTTCCCACATCCCTTAAATTTCGCGCCGATCGGTGCCATGGCTCTCGCTTCGGGGGCGTACTTTGGACGCAATGTATGGGGTTTTTTAGCACCTTTAGGAATTTACTGGCTGAGTGATTTATTGGTGAACAATATTTTATATGCTGAGTTTTACAATAGTTTTGTCTTGTTTACCCCAGGATTTGGGTGGTTGTATCTAAGTTTTGCCGCAATTATAGTCCTAGGTTCTATCATACTACATAAAGTTTCTGTACCTAGAGTACTTGGCGGCGCTGTGGGTGCTTCTGTACTGTTTTTTATCATCTCTAATTTTGGTGTTTGGCTATCTGACCCAGATTATCCACTTACCTGGAGCGGTTTAGTTCTATGCTACGAAATGGCCATCCCATTCTTTCGCAGCACCTTAGCCAGTGATTTATTGTACTCAGGAGCATTCTTTGGTCTTATGGAATGGGCTAGACGTTCATCTTATTTTTGGTCTTGGGGCGAAAAAACCGCCTAATTCCTCTTTTTTCTAAATTTACTACATGTTTGAGTTATTCTCTGATCAGCCGGTATACGACTACCCTACGCTTATAAATGTAGGTTATTCACTTATTTGGGCATTTGCCCTGTCCTCGCTTATTGCGATCACCCATCGTATCACCTATACAGGCCCAGAATACCCAAAACACTTATTTCAATCGTTAGCACTTGGTTCTATCGTTGCAGCAATGGTTATGATGGCGATAGGTGACAGTTTAGCTCGTGGCCTTGGCGCATTTGGAGCCCTTGCCATGATTCGCTTCCGAACTAGAATTTCAGACCCAAGGAACATATTATTCATATTCGCCTCTCTAAGTAGTGGTCTTGCAGTAGGAGTGTATGGATTCACTATTGCTTTTGCGGGGACCATTTTATTTTGTGGGATGGCTCTGGTACTACACTTTACCAGTTTCACTACTCGAGGACAAATCAAGGCGGAACTGTCCATACGAATGATAGATGGGAATGCCCGTTCAAACGTACGTTCAACTTTGCAGTCGTTCACCCAACAGTATCATGAAAAAGGTACTTCACTACGTGATGAGCGCATCAATGCACGCTTTTCAATCGTTTTACCCTATCCAAACGACCATTTCCCACTATTGGAATCTCTTCGTGCCTTAGATGGAGTTGACCGTGTATCCATTTCTTACAATGAATCCATGGAAGAGATATAGGAGCAGCATATGGATCATAAACACTCTTTTTATTGGTTTGCTGGCATACTAATAGTCTCACTACTTCTCGTTAACACTCAATTCTTCAAGGGTAATACTTCTTTTTTAGGGGTCAGTTATTCCGATGCCTACACCATTAATTCTGACCGCGCGGCTACAGTAATCAAAACCTATGTAGCTCCTGGCAAAACAATCTCCGCAGGCGACACATTAATTACTTTGTACAGTCCCGAGCTAGAATTGGACATAGAAAAATTACGCAAGGAACTCATGCTCATGGAGTCAGAGATCGATGAAAAGAGTGAATTACTGGAATCTGAACTCGCTTTATTTGATTCCGAAAAGCAACAAAGAGAACAAGAATTCAGTGCCGATATAAACCTGTTAACTCAACGTTTGGCTCTTCAGAAGAAACTCAGCGGCAATGAAACAAGCTCCTCTGATGAATCCAATCAAAGCAACGAACTACAGCTACAAATTGAATCGCTGAAACAACAACTCTCCTTAGAATTACAAGCTATTGGTATTCGAGTGAATGATATAACCCAGGAACATCTGTTTGATGTATCCCAAATCCGTGCTCGCCAAGAATTAGCTCGGCAAGAGTTAGACTGGAAAGAGAGAATGGTGGATAATTTAACCCGTGTAGCTCAAGCAAACGGTGTTGTAGAACGAGTGTATGTAAAGCCTCAAGAACAGGTAGACTCTTTCACCCCTCTATTGTCACTAAATCCTCGTCACCCAACCTCCATAGTAGGTTATCTTGTCGGTCAAAAAGATAGAAATAAACAACTGGGTGATACCGTTCTGGTTCGGTCTTCCGAGCAATCAAGCCTAACAAGCACCGGGGTTATCACAGGCTTTGGTTCGGTAGTTGCCCTGCCTACCATTCTTCAAAACTCAAGCTCAATAACTACCTTTGGACTTGAGATATTCGTTGAAATTCCAGAGGATAATCCACTTCCGGTTGGCGAGAAAGTAATTATTGAGTAGTATGAAACGTATCATATTACTTATTGGAACCATACTCATTGTCTATATTTCCAGCACTCTAACACATGCCTCCCTATTAGTCTCGACATCTGGATTTGGTACTTCCATCCAAAAATCCACAACTTACATTAGCCCGTTAGACACACTGGATCGTCTCCGATTTATTCGACTTTCTTTGGAACACCAATCCATACAAAGTTTCCGAGAACAAGCTACCCTACTGGACCCCTCAAAAGTACAACCAGCGTTGTTGGAGGAAATTGAGTTTCGTATTTCAAATGATGAGTTTCAGCCTCAAGATCAACGCTATGATCTTCGATTTCGACCAACTAATCCCCTGATTAGAAAAAAAACAGAAAAGCTTTATCAAAACAGAAAATTACAGCTTCAGGCAGATGCATCAAAAGCGTTGGAAGAAGAAGTGCTTGAACGCTATGAACTCATTATTAATTGGGTAGCAACCCAACAGGCCCTGAACCTTGTAGAAGAACGAATAAGCCTTAATCAACAGCGCATTAGCTGGCTTAAACAGTATCCAGGAGCCGACTTTTTCGATGCAAAAAACTTTACAGAGGCCCATGCCGACGTGTTGAAGCTCTGGAGTGACAAGACCGATTTAGAACTCAAGATTGAAGACCTCTATCGCACTATTCGTTCTAAGATGGGTGATGACGCTATCGGTGAATTCATCATACCGTGGGAACAAGGCAACAATGTGCACGCCCAGGATATTCAAGCTCAGATACTCAATCCAGCAGATGAATCTCTATGGCAACCCCTTCAGGTCTATTTAGCCCAACTTGCCGTACAAGAAATACAAATAGAGCAGGACATAGAACGGGTTAATTTTGATGTGGGTTTTATTCAAACCGAATATTTTCCAAATAGAACGAACAAGAGTTTAGTGGGAATTTCAGCGGGCATTTCTCTACCCTTATTTCAACGAGATCGAGCTGAGTTAATGGATTTATCAATAGAAGAAAAAGAGCGTAGCCTAGAACTTTTGGACGAGCAGAAACAATATACTCTTGAACAGTACTACTGGAAATCACATGTTCAGCTTCTTCTCAAAAAATACACAGAGTTGCAACATCTCTATGCCCAAATGAACCTTCAAGAAATGCAGCAGACCCTTCAAACATTAGATGATTATGAACCCCTAAAAGGTCTTGAATGGCAGGAGATGCAACTGGATTGGAAAGAAATCGACCAACAATGGTATATCGAATTAGTCAAAAGCTATATTGGTTATTTAAGTAGCACTGGACTTCTATCTAAAGAACCTATGATAGATTGGTTGGATGCTGAATCGTACTAATTTCATTAATACTGAGAAATCATGTCATCCCTACAACCTCCCCGATACCTTATCACTGGCGCAAGCTCTGGCATAGGGGAAGAACTTGCTCGCCAATTAGCTGAAAAAGGGTATACCGTTGGCTTGATAGCTCGTAGAAAAGAACGTTTAGTTGCTTTAAAGCAGGAACTCAAATATAAGCCAGGAAAGGTATTCATCTACGCTGTAGACCTTTCCAATGAGGCAGAAAGTACACAAGCATATAATAAACTACGCTCCGAGATGGGCGGACTCGATGGTATTATTTTAAATGCCGGTGTAGGCAGAGATGACCTTAAAGCTCCTTGGGAATCCGACGCTCAAACTATTGATATAAATGTACGTGCTTTTGCACATGGTCTTCACTGGGCCTTTGCGCACTTCCAAGAGCAAGGTCACGGCCATATCGTGGGTATGTCATCCATCGCATCTCATCTAGCCTCTGGACATGCTCCCGTGTATACAGCAAGTAAACACTTCGTATCAAATTATATGACTGGATTTCGGATGAAAGCGAATGCCTTAGAAATAAAGCTCGACATAACCGATATACGACCCGGTTATGTGGTCTCGGAAATGACCCGAGACAATCCTCACACTTTTTGGATGGCTTCTACTCAGAGGGCGGTTGAGATGATGATTAAAGGCATTGAAAAGAAGAAAAAGCGAATCTACATCACTAAACGATGGCGTCTTTTGGCGGAGCTTGCCGATTTGATTCCCTATTTCATTTGGAATCGGCTGTCTTTTTAGAACGTCGACAACGCTCACTACAATATCTAACTTGCTCCCAGTCTTTTTTCCACTTCTTTCGCCAGGTGAACGGCCGTTCACAAACCGGACAAATTTTAGTTGGTAGCTCTGATTTCTTCAACCCGAGAAAAATTAATCTTCGTGGTCTTGCTGCTTTTTACGTGCGCTAATTTTCATTTTCGCAAGTTCACGCTTATTTAACGTTTTAATACGGTTTTCATTTACATGCCTAGCTACCATATACACCTCGTCTAAATAGCTACGCCAAGTATCGGAAAACAAACTTCTCGTAATTTCTGAAATGTTTGATTTCACGCTTTTGTAATCCAAGGGATGTTCTGTTTTAGGTTTTTTCCCAGGGATCAGATACAATTTATGCTCTCTTTCTGATTTCTTCATAACTCTTTTCTAAATCTATAATAGGTGCTACAAACATTGATTGATTGTGTATGTAAGGCTCATGACGCAACGATAAAGGCACCTTTTTTAATTCCCTACACCACAACATAACATATTCTCCCGAGGAATCGTAACGATTTGCCTGTAATTCAATGTTAAAAAATCTGCTCCTTGGATCATGGCCTAGTGTGGCATTATACATCCAATTTCCATAATTAGATGCCGGATCGTAATCCAGTAACATGGACTCAAAATATTCAGCTCCCCAACGCCAATCCATGTTCAGATTCTGCGTAAAAAAACTAGCCACATTTTGTCGTCCTCGATTACTCATGAAACCCGTTGTAGCCAATTCACGCATATTGGCATCCATAAATGAAAAACCCGTTCGACCCGAAATCCAAGCTTCAAAATAATCCTTATTGTTTTGATACTCTCGAACATTTGATTGTATCCCGCCTTTGGCAAACCACTTTCGGCCGTATTTTAATGCAGCGAACCGGAAAAAATCTCTCCATAACAACTCAAAAATTACCCAATAGGTTGAGTCATTCTTGGTTCGTTGGCCCTCATAGCTATGTATTTCGCTGGCAATCATGCGTGCAGACAAATTCCCATTAGCCAACCAGGGCGAAAACTTGGTCGAATAATCCGTCCCTATCAACCCATTTCTTGTTTTTTTATATGTCGCTACTAAATCTGTTTGCCACAAATAGTAGTCTAATCTTGCTAAGCCTGCCTCTTCCCCACCTTTGAATGACTGTTCCCATTTAGTTTTTAGCGTATCGAGCTCGTCCGCTAGATCCGCCACTGGATTAATAGGAGCAAGCCCCATGGTTTCTATTTCTTGTAATTGTTGGTCTGTATTTTCACGTTCAGCAAAAACCGAAAGAGCAAAGAGATCTTCCCCCCAATCGTGTTTTTGAAACCCAATGGCTTTGTTAGGGGTAGGTACCGGTTCGGGTATGGAGGCATATTTTTCTACTTTATTTCGAAAAGAACTAAACCCGTTCGGTACATTTTCCAATGTGAAAGGAAGATTTTCCGGATCCATTAGTGTGCCCGTCCAAAATCCTTCCCATTGAGCTGAAGAAAGTTCATAAGCTAATGCTGCTTCAATTTGTGTTTCCTCAAACGCATATTCGTGCGAAAAAAAGAGTTTGGCATGTGGTATTGACTTGAGCAATTTTGGGAAAAGTTCTTCCGGCTTGGCATTTAAGATGAGTAAATCTAAGCCGATACTTTCTAACTGTGTGCGTAGATTCTCTAGAGATTCACGTAAAAATCGTCTTCTATGAGTCCCCATTCTAGCTAAGCCAAAGGAGCTAGCCTGAAATGTTCTTGGATCTAAGAGGTAGATAGGTTGAACCAAACCTTGTTTGATGGCGGCATGTAAACATGGATTATCATGGATTCTGAGATCGTTTCTAAACCAAACAAAGATTGGATTTTGTTGATGATCAGCACTCATAGATGGCTTGGATTAGGTGGTCTGAGTTATGACGAAAAAATCTAGACACTTTCCTCATCATATTGCTCATTATAATTTCTTTACATAACAAAACGAGAAGCACGCACAGGTTGTTCCCGTAGTCCTTATCTTTCATAAAAAAAATATGCAAAAAGTCGTACGTATAGCCGGTGACGGTATTGGAATTGAAATAACAGAAGCGGTCAGCACTATTCTAGAACAAGCAGGTGCTCAAATAGAATGGATAGATGCCCGTGCAGGACTTGGAGCCTATGAAGAATTAGGAAGTCCACTTCCCGATGAAACAGTTGCTGCAATACGAGAGTACAAAGTACTGTTGAAAGGTCCGCTTACGACTCCAGTAGGCACCGGTTTTCGCTCTGTAAATGTAGCTCTTCGGCAACATTTCGATTTATTTGCCAACATTCGCCCCGCACGGACCCTTCCTAGCATTGATAGTCCCTTTAAGCAGGTTGATATGGTTATCTTCCGGGAAAATACTCAAGGCCTTTATATTGGTAAAGAGCACTGGGTAGATGAGGACAAAAAAACCCATGCCGAAAGTATTGCCGTTGTTACGGAGCAGGCTAGTGAGCGTATCATTCGGGCTGCTTTTGAATATGCCATCACCCATGATCGCCAAAAAGTAAGTTTGGTACACAAAGCAAACATTCTAAAGTTCACTACCGGCCTATTTTTGGAGGTGGGTAAACGTGTGGCCAAAGAGTTTGGCAGCATTGAATTTGAAGACTTAATCGTAGATAATATGGCCATGCAAATGGTGATGAGACCCGAACGCTTCGATGTGGTGGTAACCACTAACTTGTTCGGTGATATTCTTTCTGATTTGGCTTCGGGTTTGGTGGGTGGATTGGGTGTTACCGGCGCGGCAAATATGGGGGATGAACAGGCGATGTTCGAAGCCGTCCATGGTTCTGCACCAGATATAGCGGGTCAAGGAAAAGCCAATCCAATGGCGTTATTATTCTCCTCTCTAATGCTTTTAGAGCATATAGGACAAAACAAGGTCGCCAACAACATTAGCAAAGCTATCTATAAGACTCTAGTAGAAAAGAAAGTGTACTGTACCCCAGACATTGGTGGTAAGGGGACTACACAAACCTTCACCCAAGCAGTCATTGATAACCTTTAGAGCAGCGCGTTAAGCCCTGTATTTATTAGTGATATTAGCAAGCTAAATATCGCTGCCCAAGTAAAACTACGAATTCGAAGACCATCAACCAGTTTATCAATAAGCATGATCAAGGCCGCGTTAATAACAAGCATAAATAAGCCTAAAGTCAATACGATGAAAGGGATGCTTAGTACGACTAAAATGGGTTTTAGCAGTACATTAACAAATGATAGACCTAAGGCAACGCCCAAGGCAGTCCAATAACTGCGGATTTCCACTCCATCTAAGAGACGAGCGGATATAAATACTGCCAGGCTAAGAACTAGAAAGTTTACCATGATATTTCCTCTTTATGTTTCTAGAGTATACGAAAGAGTGCCGCTATTGTTGGAGTCTTATCGGACTGATTTGCACAAATTTGAAGAAGCTATGAATTAATGTTTTTTCGCTAAATTCTGTATGTTAGGAGATGTTCTGAGTGTCATGTAAAATTAGATCTTAATAAACTAGTACCATCGTTGAATTATATACTTAAAGCATTCGAAGAACTTACTGCCCTAGAGAGCATGCGTATATACCGGCTTCGCCAACAGGTATTTATGCTAGAGCAAGAATGTTTATACCCCGATATTGACGGCCTAGACCCTTCCTGTTTTCACCTGTTAGGTATGCAGGTAGAACAACTTATTTCGTACTTAAGAATAGTTCCCCCTGGACATCATTTTAAGGAACCAGCACTCGGAAGAATTATAGTAACTCCAGAATATCGAGGTGGGAATCCTGGCCTTGAACTCATTCGAAAGGGTATACAACTATGCCGTAAAACCTATCCAAATGAGGCTATATCCATCGAAGCTCAGTTCCCATTACAGACTTATTATGAGCAATTTGGCTTCGTTGCTTTAGGTTCAGTGTACCAGGTAGATAACATTCCCCACATTCATATGAAACTTAAGGCATTCTTAAGCTAA
>NTKP01000021.1 GCA_002457365.1 Rhodothermaeota bacterium MED-G12 | reverse complement strand
GATGTCCACTTAAGTATTCTTCTGGTTGATGAACGCCCTGAGGAGGTGACCGATTTTATACGATCTTCAAATGCTGAGGTTTTTGCGTCTTCCAATGATCGCAAAACTCAAAGCCATATACGTATCACAGAGATGACCCTAGGTTACGCCAAAAGAAAAGCCGAGATGGGTCAAGATGCCGTGCTACTAATTGACTCACTGACAAGGTTAGGTCGAGCTTATAATGCCATACAAAGCAATAGTGGACGCACCTTATCCGGTGGTTTAGATATCCGAGCGCTAGAAATCCCTAAAAAAATCTTTGGTTCTGCACGAAAAATTGAAGGCGGTGGTTCCTTGACCATTATAGCAACCTGCCTGGTTGAAACGAATTCAAGAATGGACGATTTAATCTTTGAGGAATTCAAAGGAACCGGGAATATGGAACTGGTATTAGATCGAGAGTTAGCCAATGATCGTATTTATCCAGCTATCAATATCACCGCTTCCGGAACCAGAAATGAAGCTAAATTCATAACAGATTCCTTAGAAGAGCGGAATATGGTACGCAGATATCTACTCAAGAAATCTCCTAAAGAATCCATGCTAGGCCTACTCAAAGTGCTCAAAAATACGGAAAGTAATCAGGAGCTGTTAAACCAGATCGCTGCCATTTCATAAATTCAGTATCTTTACTATTCCAGATCATGTGTATCTCCTACAGCAACAATTATGTTCGACTATTCAACAGAATTGGCTTTTTGAGTGTACTGCTACTTTCTTTAGTGGCTTGTAAGGCAGATAACACACAGGGGGTTTATAATTTGGACCTAAATATTTGCAACGAGCGATATGCTCATTCAGAGCAGTATTTAGTACCTATTTCATTTCGTAATGGTATTTTATGTGTGTATCCAGATTATCATACTGAGTCTCAGATTCGAACCCCTTTGGGGTTAGCCGATGCTTTTTTATTGGTAGACCGACTAGGATTGCGATTACCCACTCCAGAGGTGGTTGATTCGATCTATTCTCAAGCAGACATACGCTTAGCTCCCATTCCCATGCCACCTACAGATGAGATGACATCAAGGGCTTATTTTGTACGGCACGATAGTTTAATCGACGCCCAACTTCAGCAAGCAGGATATGAAATAGGCCCTGGAATTCGAGAGAGTACACAAGCTAAACTAATAGCTGGACACAAAAAAGACGTGGTTTATATAGACAGAAACAGTTCTAGAGTAGCTATCTACGGATGGCATCGCTTAACAGGAGAGCCTATTCAACCCTACAGTACGGTACATCACGATGAGTACTACGACTACAGTCATGGTGTTAGGCCAGTGAGTCCAGAAGTATTTAAAAACGGGGAGTGGATGATTTGGTCCGATCGCTGACCCAATCTTTTTCACTCCATTTTTTGGTTGGCGCGCCCAAAAGTAGGCTATGCCACTGTTATCGAAGGATCAATTTCAGCTGCCCACGCTTTCATTCCGCCTTTCACGTTGTACACATTTTCAAAGCCTTCGTGGGCTAAAAATGCACACGCATTAGCACTACGTGCGCCAGAGCGACATATGATGGCATATTCTACATCCTGATTAAGGGTGTGCACTCTACTTTGAAGACTGGATAATGGAATATGCTCGCCTCCATTATTGGATACCATGTATTCAAAATCTTCTCTGACATCAATTAACATAAACTCTTCGCTTTTATCAGCCAATTTCTCTTTTAACTGTTGCACCGTAATTTCTTTCATAGAATTGTTTTTTTTGGATAAGATTAGATGTAAAAATCTAAAAAGCCTACTAAATAAACCATTTGTTATATCACGTTTTGACATACCGTTCCAAAGTGAATGTTTCTCCTAAATATAGTTTTCTAGCTTTCTCATCATTGGCTAGTTTATCGGCAGAACCCTCCATTAAGATCTTACCCTCAAACATTAGATAGGCACGATCCGTAATTGCTAAGGTTTCATGTACATTATGATCGGTTATTAGTATTCCAATATTTTGAGATTTCAACGTGGAGACTATGTGTTGAATATCCTCTACGGCTATTGGATCGACTCCAGCAAAGGGCTCGTCCAGCAAGATAAAGTTTGGTTTAGTAACCAATGCTCTAGCAATTTCTGTTCTTCGGCGCTCACCACCCGACAATCTATATCCTTGACTATCCCTGACTTTTTGTAAAGAAAATTCTTCGATCAACTCATCGCAACGACGTTTAATTTCAACCTTATCGTAGCCCCTGTATTGTAACACGGAAGCCAAGTTTTCATAAACGGTTAAATTCCTAAATACACTCGCTTCTTGAGCCAAGTATCCGACCCCTTTACGCGCTCGTTTATACATGGGCGTTTGAGTAAGGCGCTCCTCATTTAAATAAATTTCTCCTTCATTCGGCGTAATTAAGCCAACCATCATGTAGAAGGTTGTGGTCTTACCTGCTCCATTAGGTCCCAATAACCCTACTATTTCCCCTTGTTCCACATGGACAGAAACACCATCAACCACTCTGCGTTTCTTATAGCGCTTGACTAGATTCTCACCCTTTAACACCTGACCGTGTGCACTGGTTAATGTAGTTCTATGAGGCGCTACTTCGCTCACGCAATTGCCAATGCCTGTAAAATAGATTCGAAGATGTGCTTCCCATCTTCTTTACCCAATAAACGCTCCATCGCCCGTTCGGGGTGGGGCATCATGCCTAGTACATTTTTATGTTTATTTGTAATCCCAGCTATATGATCGATCGAGCCATTAATATTGGCTTCCGGCGTGGTTTCTCCTTGGGCATTTACATAGCGAAACAGAACTTGATCGTTGTCTTGTAACTCTTTTAGTCCATCGTTATCTATATAATAGTTTCCTTCACCATGGGAGACCGGAATGGTCAGAAGCTGATCTTTTTGTAAGGATGAGGTATATATACTTTGAGTACTTTCTACTCGTATATGCACATCTTTACATATAAATTTGAGTTGCTCATTATGCCTCATAGCCCCTGGTATTAATCCCGCTTCTAATAATATTTGAAAGCCATTACAAATTCCCATAACCGGGCCTCCTTTTTGGGCATACCTGATCAATTCTTGCATGATAGGCGAGAAGCGTGCAATCGCGCCTGAACGAAGATAGTCTCCATATGAGAACCCACCAGGAACTATAATCATATCCAATCCGGATACATCTGTTTCTTTGTGCCAAAGAAATGTTACCTCGGCATTCATCACATGTTTTAAAGCATGATATGCATCATGATCACAATTTGAACCTGGAAATACAATTACACCAACTCTTGCCACTTTATGCCTCTTTTGGGATTAGCCTTTTATTTCTGTTATCAATTCAATTTCTCTTAAAATATAATCTCGCTTTAAACACTCTTCAAACTCACCTTCAAAAACAATGGCTTTACCCTCACTATGAACTTTTAAGGTCAATTCTTCCGCTCGACCACGCCCACATTTCAATGCCTTGATCAATTGTTGAATTACTTCTTCAAAGGTATGCACCTCGTCATTATATAAAATAAGTCTCCAAGGCGTTTGAATCGCTTCCTCAATCTCTTCTTGGGCGAGGGTTTCTAAGTCACCCTCGTTACTAGCCTCGTTAGAAAAGCTTAGAGTATGAGTTAGGTTTGGATACATGTACTGCTCCGTGTCTAAGATTCGAACTGGATTTCAAAATCTTCCATTACTTCATTTGCCAATAATTTACTGCAGGCCGATTCTACAATGCCTCTTGCCTCTTCTTCGTTACTGGCTTGTACATCTATCTCAATAAATTTACCAATACGAACACCTTCAATATTGGTTAATCCTAAGTTTTGTAAGGCGTGATGAGCCGCTTTTCCTTTTGGGTCTAGAATAGACGGGCGTAAGGTTACGTTTACTTTTGCTTTGAACATAAATGAATAATTTTAAATGATACCTAAAGGTAGGGTTTCTAAGGTTTAGCTGCTAAATGTATCCTTTAAAAATTTAGTGTAGTTATGCTTATTAGTTGGACTTAGATTCTATTTGCGTTGAAATTAAATTCAGTATCTCAAGCTCTGTCTGTTCTTCAGGATAAAACCACTGGATAAATGGCCATTTTCTGAACCATGTGTCCTGCCTTTTTGCATATCTCCTAGTATGAGTTTTGATGTTCTCAACGGCCTCTTCAAGGCTTAATTCTCCATTAAAGTGCGAAATTATTTCTGAATAGCCAACGGTTTGTAGTGCTTGATTTTCTAATGAATACCCTTTTTGTAACAAACCCCTCACTTCCTCTACCAATCCTTGCTCCATCATGTGATCTACCCGTTTTTCAATGCGTTCATGTAAACTCGAACGGGGTCTATTAAGGCCGAAAACAAGGGTATCATTAGGGCATATGACGGGTTTATTTGAGTGAAAGGAACTAAAGGGTTTACCTGTTTCGTAGTACACATCTAAAGCTCTAATAATGCGCTGAGGATTTAATCCATCCATTTTTCGAGCATAGTCTGCATCAACCCGGATGAGTTTTTCAAATAGCGGTGCTATTCCCTCGGTTCTGGCTTGCTCTTTTAATTGAGTTACGCGCGCGGGGTTGGCTTTGGGCATGGGGTCTAAACCGTTTATCAAACTGCTTAGGTATAGAGTGGATCCGCCCACATAAACCAGCGGGGTGTTTGGATGGGCTTGGCGGTGTTCGGCATCCCATTGCTGAACACGTTCTAAAAATGCAAAAGGTGAATCCGAATCTACTGGGTCCAAGCTATCCACGTTAAAATGGGGGACCTGCTTGCGTTGCTCTACACTTGCCTTAGCGGTACCAATATCCAAATACCGATAAGACTGCCGGGCATCAACCGAAACTATGCTTGTTTTAAGTCTTTCTGCCAAGCCAATGGACAGATTGGTTTTACCAACTGCCGTCGGTCCTAGAAGGACAATTTTACGTATAGGACTTGGATTCATTGTTAATCCCATACAAGGCGTACAGAAACACGATGCGTGCTACCCAGCTCAGCTCCACTACCCGCAAAGCCCATAAAGCCGTAATCAATCGCAAATTTATAGACTTCCACTCCCATACCTAGAGTAGGCCGCATGGTCCACCCAGAAAGTGGATCTTGATATAAATCAGTCAAACCCACGCGTAAGGATAGGCGGTCTCTAAACACCCCTTCCGCTCCGAGACGTGGCTCTAAGCTCCATGATCCTAGGTTTAGGTAGTAGGCTTCTCTACCCTCAAACATGCTAAGGACATCAAATGCTGTGTTGAATGCCCATTCTTTGTATTGAAAACTTCGTACTATGCCCATCCGTAAAGATGGCCGGACGTATTCGTCGGAACCTTCAGGGCTTTGAGCGCCAAAAACTTCTTCATAGCCGTCAAATTGATCTTGATTAACCGTCCAAACTTTTCGCAATGTGGTGGCATCTATCCACTGAATGCCCCAAAACCACTCATTCCAGCTACCTTGAGCTCCCAAGTCTAAACTGTAGCCCCATGCATGCGCGAAAGGACCTAACTTTTGCCGAATAAATTTCAGTGAGCCCCCATAATAAATGGGTAAATCACCCGGTGCTTGCTCAGAAGCGTAGGATATATACCATGCCATATCAGTAGCACTGAAGCGAGTAATGTATTGTTCAACGTTTGCTTTAGGCCCTCCATTCTCCCCTCTATTTGGGTCCCAAGCATCTAAAGTATTGGCGATGTTGTCGACCCCTTGTCTAAAAAAACTAAGGGCCAACACCCCTCTGTCCTGAGGCAAA
Organism: Rhodothermaeota bacterium MED-G12; assembly: GCA_002457365.1. GTDB lineage: Bacteria > Bacteroidota > Rhodothermia > Balneolales > Balneolaceae > UBA1275. The sequence continues at coordinate 21,642 of NTKP01000021.1, read as the reverse complement.
GGCAGTGCTACAGATCCGTAGTCATAGCCCACGATACCTCCAAAGCGCTCAGAATGCATGTACATAATTTGCACGTCTTCAACCGTTCGCAAACCCGCCGGGTTCCAGTAGGCCGCACTAACGCCACGACTAATAGCCGCTTGTGCTCCTCCCATACTCAACGCTTTTGCCCCTGCACCCACTCGCAAAAATTCACTGCCGTATTTCGCGTGAAGCGATTGAGACATAACGTGCATTGGAGCACAAAACAGAAGTAAAGCGACAAAAAACCCTTTGCCACTGGGCGATGTTGATCTATCCAAAATGATGCGGTTTATTGGTTTTATACCCACCTTCTAAAGATATAAAATGCACGGAAGCGAATTCGTAAAAATGAACGGTGCTTTGTTGCAGAGAGTACCGTATTTTCTTAGTATAAGCACATATGTTGGAAAGGGCAATCCAACCGTTAAACCGTCGAATAAATCCCTATAATTCAACCACCTATGAAATTTTCTGTATCCAGTAGCGAACTCAACAAAGGGCTCTCCACCGTAATTGGCGCCGTACCTAATAAAGCAACCTTGCCTATTTTAGAAACAATTCTGTTTCAGAGTGAGCAGAACAGTATTAAATTAAGTGCCACCGATTTAGAAATTTCCATTATACAACATGTTCAGGCAGATATTGAAGAGCCTGGTTCTATTGCTATTCCGGCAAGAAGACTTCTGGAAACTCTTCGGCAGCTCCCTAACATAACGGTCTTTTTTGAAGTAGACGACCGTAACAATATTTTATTTAAAACGGATAAAGGCACCTATAAACTAGTGGGTGACAATGCCGATGACTTCCCCGAAGTGCCTGACTTAATGGATGGAACCACCATTGAAACTAATACCGAGGTCGTTCAACAGGCCATTAACAAAACGCTTTTTGCTGTATCTAACGATGATTTACGGCCAGCCATGATGGGTGTTTATTTTCAACTCGGTCCCAACGCCTCTCAATTTGTTTCTACCGATGGCCACCGGCTCGTTAAGTATAGTACCACTGAAATGACCACTGCACAGGAACATTCTTTTATTGTTCCTGATAAAGCCTTGTCATTAATTCAAAAGAGTATTTCCGATGAACTAAGTACCATACAAGTAAATCAAGATCATGTAAGTTTTAAGAGTGGTACCACCCAATTAATAACTCGCTTAATAAACGAACAATATCCTAACTACGAGTCGGTAATTCCTCGAGACAATGATAAGTTTTTGTCTATCAGTAAAGACCAAATGCTATCGACCGTCAAACGAGTTTCTATCTTCTCGAGTAGCACCACCCGACAAATTCGTCTTCAATTAGATGCCGATAAATTGACCATTCGCGCCGAAGATTTGGATATGAGCAGCGAAGCCAAAGAAACCATTGATTGTGATTACAGTAATGAATCTATGGAAATTGGTTTTAATGCCAAGTACTTGTCCGATGTATTACAAAATATCGATGGGGATGAAGTAAGCTTTGAGTTTTCCTCTCCAAATAAGGCAGGAATTGTAAAACCCACACAAAGTGACGAAAGCGAAGAGATGTTAATGTTGGTAATGCCGGTTATGTTAAATAGCTATAGCTAGAGCTGCCATGAACCCTTGTCGCTCTTAGTACATCTATGAGCAAAATAATTACTCTTACTACAGATTTTGGGCTTCAAGACCACTATGTAAGTGCCATGAAAGCCGTCATGCTAGGAATTTCTCCTGATGTAAGGTTTGTTGATATTTCCCATGAAATACCCCCCCAGGATATTATGGCCGGCGCCTGGGTCATTCGGAATGCCGCCTTTCTATTCCCCCCTAAAAGTATTCATTTAGTGGTGGTTGACCCTGGTGTTGGAACCGACAGAAACCCCATTGTTTTAGAGCTAAACGATCAGCTATTTGTAGGCCCAGACAACGGAATTTTTTCGCTTTTTTTTGAGGAATTCAGCTACAAAGCATACAAATTAAACAAGCCAAAATACTGGAGAGATGTTCGATCGAGAACCTTTCACGGACGCGATATATTCTCTCCCATTGCGGCTCACCTAGCCAAAGGGGTAAGCTTGGAAGAGCTGGGAGATCCCATTAGTGATTTAGTGAGTTACCATTGGGCTGTCCCCATAGGGGATAAAGATGGTTTACAGGGATGGGTAATTCACATAGATCGTTTTGGAAACTTAATCACCAACATATCCGAAGAGTTGATCGAACAAACCATTGGCCGCAGAAAAGTTCGAATATATGTAGGCAATACCATGATCGATCACCTGGTTAATACCTTTGAAGACGTGGCCCCCGGTGAGCCGGCTGCTTTTGTTGGCAGCTCCGGGATGATGGAAATAGGGATAAATCGAGGGAACGCCGCTGAAATGTTAAGTGTAGATAAAGGCACACAAATCTCACTGGTCCTCCAAAAGTAACCTTGAGGTTCTTAGATTGGTTAGGTGAACGCAGTACCTCAGAGCTTCATTTCATAGGCATGTGTGTTCGTAACGTTTAGTGCCATAGCTCGTATACCTATGTGAGTGACGGCAATCATAATGCAATAAATCCACTAATTTCAACTATCAGTCAGAAGCTATGTCATTGGAACTTCGTGCACCACACAATGAACGCCTTTCTTTAGAACTACCAGTAGAGGCTGCACGCCTAGGTACCCCTTTTAATGGATCTCTTTGTGCGGAAGATGGGCGGCTCTTTTCTATTGACCGTAATATTGTGCAACTCGTTGAAAATAAAAGAACGTTTGATACCCTCGCTCAACTATCCAACCATGTACCCGTTACTGCTCAAGTGTATGAGGATCTATGGAGAAGACGCTCTATAGGTTTACTAAGTGGGGAAAATTTTAGTTTAGAAGAGGAAAAAAAACTAATGCTGGATTGGACCGAGCCAAAAGGTGGGGAAAAGATATTAGATGTCGGCTGCTCCACGGCCTTTTATGCAAGAAGCCTACAAGATTACGAGCCTGGCGCACAAACAGTCGCACTCGACCTTTCCCTTCCCATGCTCCAAAAAGCTCGTGAAAAAGCGGTGGAAGAAGAAGTTGACCTATTTTTATTGCAAGCCGACGCCCGCCAACTACCCTTTTTTAGTGATACCTTCGATTTAGTTGCAATGGGGGGGACCTTAAACGAAGTATCCAATACCGCTCAGGTACTTACTGAAATCCGGAGAGTATTACGACCTAATGGCCGCTTTTTTATCATGTATCTTCTAAAAAGTAGCCATTGGTTAGGAAGAGTTGCTCAAGAATCCAGTTCCTTGGGGGGCTTACATTTTTGGACCTATGAAGAATCTAAAAACCTATTTAAAGGGGCGGGTTTCACCATAGACCGGGTGGAAACGAAAGGTATTGTAGCCTTTGCACTGCTGGGGTAACGGTACAATCTAAGTATACTAATCCTGAACAGTGGCCTTACATTTGTTCCGGCGCATGGATACCCAAAATGCCTAATCCATTAGATAAAACCCTAGCGGTTTGTCTCGCCAAAAGAACTCGAGCTTGTGCACATTCTTGTTCTACACCCATAATTCGGCAGTCATGGTAGAAAGAGGTAAAGTCGGTCGCCACATCATTCAAGTAATTAATTAACCGATGGGGTTCATTGGCGTCAGCGGCTCCTGCAATCGCTTTAGGTAATTTAAAGAGTGTTTTCATCAGAGTTAATTCCGAAGGATGAACCAATGGTTTTAACTGCTCAAGGGTTGGGGATTCTGGAGGAGCGCCATATTCTTCTTCCGCTTTACGTAGGATACTGTGAATGCGTGCATGCGCATACTGAAGATAAAATACTGGGTTCTTTTCGCCTGCCTCTTTGGCTTGCCCTATATCAAATTCCAAGTGAGTATTTGGAGACCTCATCAAGAAGAAAAACCGGGTCACATCCGAACCTACCTCATCCATTAATTCGTCTAATGTCACAAAATTAGCTTTTCGTGTACTCATTTTAAATGGTTGACCGTCTTTGACTAAGGTCACAAACTGATAGACAATAACGCGTATTCGTTGCTCATCATAACCCAGTGCTTGTAATGCGGATAATACATCTGGGTAAGTTGCAATATGATCGGCACCAAATACGTCCACACATTCATCGTAGCCTCTGTCTAATTTATTGGCATGATAGGCAATATCGGGTAGACGATACGTTGGCTCTCCCGTACTTTTTACCAAAACTGTATCTTTTTCTTTTCCAAACTCAGTGGTTTTAAACCACGTTGCCCCATCCGCTTCGTAGACCAAGCCTTTTTCTTTTAGCGCTGCCAGCACCTTCTCAATGTCTCCATTCTCATATAAATCAAATTCATTAAAGAAACTGTCCATATGAATATTCATTCGCTCCAAAGTCTGGCTAATATCCGTAAATATGGCTTCTTGGGCTACTTTTTTGAACGCCTCCCAATCCTTTCCTTCCCATTCTTTGCCGTACTGGTCAACAATTCCTTGGGCAATATCAATGATATAAGCACCCTCGTAGCCTCCCTCTGGTAGCTCAATGGACTGACCTAATAACTGCTGGTATCGGGCATGTACACTTTGACCTAATACCCTCATTTGGCGGCCGGCATCGTTAAAATAGTATTCTCGATCAACAGACGCCCCCGTCCATTCCAATAAGCGAGCAATCGTATCACCTAGTACCGCATTTCTTCCATGTCCGACAGTCAAAGGCCCGGTAGGATTCGCACTCACAAATTCTATTTGGATTCGTTGCCCTTTTCTAGACGCAGTTTTACCAAAATCTGAGCCTTCTTCAATAATGGCCCTTAATTGTTGATATACATATTCCTTCGCAAATCGAAAGTTTATAAAGCCAGGCCCCGCAATTTCGATGGCCTCCAACACCAGTGGGTCTAGTGGCATAGCATCGAGCAGTTGCTGAGCAATGGCACGGGGATTTTGGCGCAGTGGTTTTGCTAAAAGCATGGCGATGTTGGTCGATACGTCGCCATGTTCGGCGACTTTAGGAGATTCTAATTGAATCTCAGGCAGCTCGGAGATATCAAGTCCCGATAAGGCCTTTTGGAGTAAATCATAGATGTAACTGTTCATGTCTCAAAGATACAGTTTTCCCTTGAATGGTGTTAGCCCAAAAGGGCGACAAAATGCCCCCTGGGCGTCCCTTATACCAAACCCTCACTTCGCATAGATACATAGTCATAGCCGGCAATAATGATATGGTCATCTAGGGGTACTCCTAACATGGTACCGGCTTCTTGAATACGCTTTGTTAACTGTATGTCCGCATGAGATGCCCGAGTGTTCCCAGAAGGGTGATTGTGTAAGACAATAATGGATTGGGCGTGGTGCAAAATAGAAAGTCTCATAACTTCAGCCGGTTCTACTACGGTGGCACGACTACCGCCCGAGCTTATTTGCTTAAAATCGATCATTTGTTTTTGATTATTCAAGAAGCATACAATGAACACCTCTTTGGTTAAATGGCGCATTTTAGGCCCAAAAAACGCAGCTACCGCCTCCGGGCCCGTCATTTGAACGGGCACGATATCCGAAGGGCTTTGCACCCGCCGTGATAGTTCAAAACAAGCCTCTAAGGTAAGTGCTTTGACCTGGGCAATACCTGGAACTACCCGTAACTCTTTCCATTCTTTTCGGGACATAGCATGCAGGCCTCCCGTCTCTTTTAAAAGTATTCGCGCCGTGTCTAACACATTATACTTTTTGGAACCCGATCGAATTAGTATGGCCAATAATTCCGCATCCGTTAATAAGGAGGCGCCATGCCGTTTTAATTTTTCCCGTGGTTGCTCTTGGATACTTAATTCTTGCACCCTGAAATGGGACTGCTCATCATTCATAGTTTGCTCTGTTTTAACATTAATATTCTGTTAAAAAAAGAGCGCCGAACGAGTGAGTTCTTACCTTATTATTTTATTAAAAATCAGTGCTACAATACCGCATCCAATCCGAACCAATAGGAGAACCAGGGGGTACTCCCAACGCGGGGGAAGCTTCGAAAACAGCGGGATCATCAAGATATTGATCAATCATAAGTGCCGCTTGTCTGGCCATTGGCCGCATAAACCCTTCCATCATAGATGCTACCGATTCAAGTTTATCGAGCACAATCGCTTTGGTAAGTGGACTAGACTGGCTTGAAGCATGTAATGCAATCATATGGCGAACTACCTCATAATTAACCACTTCCTGAACGGCTCCTTGGTAACTCTGTGACTCCTCTTTCCCCCAAGTTACGGTCAAAAGCGCATCTAGGGTTTCCTCCAAGCTTAGGTTATTGTCTCTGGCTCCGTACTCTACCAGGCGATTTGCTCTCTGCGGATGCAACAACAACCCAAGAGTCATATTTGCAGAAGACTGAGCAATACTTAAGGCATCCAGGGAAGGACCGGTTCTACCGCTGAATAATTCTCTGGTTGATGGGAGCCCGGCCGGCCGCGGCGGTATCATATCGAGCAGTGAAGGGGGAAGAGCCAAGACCTCCGGCTCTAAGGTAGATAATACGGCTTGTAGGGCATTTCGCTGAGCACTCGCGCGGACGATACGAGGGCTAGGCTGATTATCTCCTTTAATTTTGTAGGTATATTCCATACCCCCAATTAACTTTACTGTACCTTCAACCTGGTATCGGTGGAAAAAATAAATGGGTACCAGAACATCCTCCAAATAAGTTGTTGGACGGCCACTGGGTATATTTGCCATCCCAAATTGTGTAAGAGCAATGTCTCGCACCTCTAAAATATGAGCCAATTGGTCGGTCGGGTCTTGTCCATAATCCCATAAATGCGCCGTTGGATGCGACCCGCCTTGTGGTCGTGCATCATTGTCAGAAATATAATCCAATCCCCTAGCATGGGTCTGCTCAAGTAGTTCATTCAAGGCCTTTGGTTCATCCACATTGTCTGGGAAATCCTGGTATCCATAGGCTATGGTAACTTTATCCCAATCGCCAATGGCTGTATCGTATGCATCATCCAGATTCAATTCTCCATCAATAATATCCACCTTAGGGTGCGGGTAATCCATAACGGATGCTCGATTATTTACACTTGAAGCAAAATTGTGATAAATACCTAGAGTGTGCCCTACTTCGTGCGCAGAGAGTTGTCGTATTCGCGCTAGGGCCATCTCCATCATGGGCGAGTCGGCTAGGTTTTCCAACACGCCCTCACTTTCGGATTCCTCGCTAAATGGAGCCAATAACCCGGTGGCAATCATGTAATCTTGTCGCACTCGTAATGAGCCCAATAGCACATTCCCTTTGATAATTTCACCGGTTCTCGGATCAACCACAGAGCCTCCATAGGACCATCCTCGAGTCGAGCGATGCACCCAGTTAATCACATTGTATCGAATATCTAGGGGATGGGCATCGTCGGGTAATACTCTTACCTGAAAAGCATCTTTATATCCAATGGCCTCAAAAGCTTGATTCCACCATCGAGCTCCGTCCAGTAAGGCTGATCGAACAGGCTCGGGGGTCCCATTATCTAAATAATAAATGATCGGTTCAACGGCCTCACTTACTTCCGCTGTAGGATCTTTTTTCTCTAGCCTATGACGATTGATAAACCGAACGGCCATATCCTGCTCAATGGGCGCAGCATAATCCATGAAGGTTGTTGGGTAATAGCCCGCTCTTGGATCATAGACTCTTGGGGTGTACTTATTATCCGGAAGCTCAACAAATGAATGATGTTGCCGGACCGTTATGGCCGACGGGTCTGGTACCACTGATCGTAGTTCGCGGCCAGGATTACTCCCTGTAAAGGAGAGCATGGTTTCGAATTCAGTATTCTTTGGGAAGTTGAAGGTTCCTTCTAGGTACAGAGCTGAACGGCTCTTATCCAAGCTATAAGAGCCTTCTCCCATCCTCCGTAACCGATCGGTAACCCCATGAGCATCTCGCATCAAAAAGGGGGTTAAATCGATCAGATATGCTCCATTTTCTTCGGCTTCAATAGGAAAACCGTACAATACCGACGAAGCAAAAGCCTCCCGTACCGACTTTTTTTCTAACTCATTATCAGACTGAGCTATATACCGTAAATTCGGCTGTATGAGAAATAATTTCGGGCCTCTCTTTTCGAAATACACCACTCGCTCACCGCCCTGCTGACTTCTATCCAAACCAATATCATTGGATCCAACCCCAGCAGCTAAGTAATTGGCATAAAGAAACTCTTTATTTAACTCCGTTACTCGTACCCAAAGCTTATCCTCACCCTCATCAAAATAATAGGTAAAAAACCCCTCTGAGGCCTCTAAATCACCTACTTTCTCCGAAATATTTTGGGCGTTACTAGCTCCAACAAAAAGGACCTGAATCAAGAAAAGAAACAGCAACTTATACCCGGCCACACGATAGAATAAATTACTTTTTCGGGTTGATGGTACGGCCGCGGACTCAACGGTTCTTGAATGATTATTCCACATAATAATACGATTTAAATTAGGGTCAAGTTAATCTTGAAGAGATTCATTTTTCATCCTATCAAAATAATCGTGAGCAGCGCTCATGACTTTTGGTGACAACAGAATGGCCGCTGTCATCGTAGGAATGGCCATTAATGCAAACATTCCATCGGTAAAGTTCAAGACGGCTTCAATGGTGGCTACGGAACCAAAAATAATGGCCGCCGCATAAAAATAGTTGAAGTACTTCTGCCGCTCCGCCCCAGCCAAAAAGCCTAAACATTTTGTGCTGTAATACGAATAGGTGAACAAAGAGCTAAAGGCAAATATAAGTACACAAACCATGAGCACATACACCCCTATAGGGCCCATCGCCTCCTGAAATGCCGAGGCCGTCAAGCTAATCCCATTAACATCACCAGAAGTCCAAACCCCTGTCACTAAAATAGCCAAAGCTGTCATGGTACAGACCACTAATGTATCAATAAACGGGCCCATCATAGCTACCAAACCCTCACGCACTGGCTCTTTAGTTTTGGCTGCACCATGAGCCAAGGTCGCGGTACCTATTCCTGCTTCGTTTGAAAATGCCGCTCTTCGAACCCCTGTTATAATCAAGGCCCCAACGGCTCCACCCATGACCGAATTTGCGGTAAAAGCGTCCGTAACAATTAAGAGGAGATACTCTCCAAGCACATCCACATGTACTAGTAAAATGTAGGCAACACTTCCTACGTAAAGCACCACCATAGCCGGCACCATTTTTGAGGCAACCTTTCCGATTCGCTTTATGCCCCCAAAAATGACCAACGATACGACCGCTAAAATGACTAATCCACTTATTAAATCGGTATTAAAGTGGTTATTGGGGTCGGAAATTCCATTCGGAATAAGTAAAAAATCACGTACAATTTGGGTCACTTGATTCGCTTGAAAGATGGGTAACGGGCCAAACAACCCGGCCACCGCAAAAAGCCCCGCTAATGGCTTCCATTTTTTACCCAATCCCTCGGTAATAATGTACATAGTACCCCCTTGCAAATGTCCCTCGGAATCATGTCCTCGATACATAACAGAAAGCGTACAGGTAAAAAACTTGGTTGCCATACCCACTATGGCACTAATCCACATCCAAAAAACAGCGCCGGGACCCCCAACGGCAATCGCTACCGCCACCCCACTTATGTTCCCCATTCCTACCGTTGCCGCTAGTGCACTTGCCAAGGCTTCAAAGTGACTGATATCTCCAGGGTCGTCTGGGTCATCGTATTTTCCACGCAATACTTCGATAGCATGCCAGAAATATCGATAAGGAATAAATCGAGAGTAAATTAAAAAGTACAGACCACCACCTACTAATAGTACGACTAATGGAGTCCCCCACATGAATGACGAAAAACCGGCTAAAATACGATCAATTGTTTCCAGAACAGCGTTAATTTAGTTAGTAATAAAGGTCTTAAACTCGTTCTAAAAGAGGGAAATCACAAATAAAAATGGCGAATAATTACAGAATCTTAAAACGGTTAAAAATTAAACCCAATCAAAAAAGCGCCCTAGGCCATTTATAACAAACTGTACCCCTATGGATAGGGCAATAAAGCCCATCATCCGGGTAATCACTGTCATGCCGGACTTCCCAATAAACTTGTTCAACCAAGGCGCCACCCTAAGTATGACAAAAGCTGACAAGGCTGTCAAGAAAACCGCAACGCCATTTACCATGTAATCGGTCAAGCTAGCTGCTTGAGATCCAAATCCAATAACCATGGCAATGCTACCTGGGCCTGAGAGCAACGGCATTGCTAACGGACTAAAAGAAACATCTTCTTTTTCCATAGCTGCAACTTGATCCTCTTTTGATAGCTTTCTTCCCCCTGTTTCAGGGTTCATCATGGAAAAACCGGCTTTCATAATTACCAGACCCCCTGCTATTCGAATTCCCGACATACTAATTCCAAAAAATTGCAGTATGTACGTACCGGCAAACAAGAAGGTAATTAGCACAAAAAACATATAAACGGTGGCTTTTCGGGCAGTCAGTTTGCGTTCTTCTTCGGTGTCTTCCTTGGTTAAAGCCATAAAAACCGGCATTGCGGTAATGGGATTAACCACCGAAAACAACGAGGTAAAACTAGCAAATAAAAGGGCTCCAATACCCATACTCGGCAGGAAGTTTAAGGTTTGCCACCCTTCTAGGGCACGCTGAGGGTAGCTTTTATGATTGTTAATAAACAGACGTATTGAACAACTTAAAGATACGGACTCTGCATCGAATTTCATCCATACAGAGTTAATTTTCCTAAAATAATGCACGCTATTTTTAAGCTTCGTATTTTTATTTGATAGTCGAATTCTCAACAGCTTTACTCAACAGCTTAACTAAACAGCTTTACTCAACAAGAGCAGCTCGCACAAACCACCATAAATATGTTACAACGCATAGATTCCATCATTGAGCGTCATCTTGATCTAAACCAAACCTTAATAGAGGTTGCGCAAGTACTACACGCCGAATTTGATCATTTTGATTGGGTGGGTTTCTACCTCGATGATCAAGACAAAAAAGGCTTTTTAAAACTTGGGCCCTATGTGGGACCAGCCACCGATCATGTTTCTATACCATATGGAAAGGGTATATGTGGTCAAGTTGCCGTCTCACTACAAACATTTGTTTCACAAGATGTGAGTGCAGAGGATAACTATATTGCCTGCAGTACCGAGGTGCAGTCGGAAATCGTGGTGCCCATTCTAAAAAATGGGGTGTTTGTCGCTCAAATAGATGTTGATTCAAACACAAAGAATTCAATCACCACAGAGCAAACCGAGCTACTAGAAGCAATTTGCACTAAGTTATCACCTCTTTTTTAAGGTTACCTCTCGGTTTCCAAAACCTTAATGTTTCTCTAGAGCTTTGGTTTTTCCAGAATACTGGACCATTGTTGCTACTAAGTCCTTAAAAAGGACATCTAGGCCCGCTAATTAACTGAATTTCGTTAATTTCATCAGGAATAATCACTCGGGTATAGGATTGATCAAACCATTCGGTATACCACTGATCGCGAACCTGACCTCGGAGTTCTACATAAAAATGCTGCTCAGAAGCCTCTTCAATGAGCACCGGATAAGCGCTTGTTACGACAAGGTCCTCTAAATGACCATCGAAGTACCACGTTTCACTTTCATCGCACAAAACAAACTCTGGTCCTGACGGCCCCTTCATATACCCTCTATACACATTAAAATTATCACGCTGAATCGTTGCGTCACGTAAATTTTTCATCTGCGAGACCATCGTTAACACATCACTACTCGTACTATTCATTTGGTAGGTGTCAGGGCTTAAATACTGATATCGCCTAAAATAATTCTCCACACGGGCCTCCACATGCACCACCCATTGATCTTCTACGGATAAGCTATCCCTTACCAACGAATCTGCTGGCTCTAAAGTCCAGATATCGGATTGATCAAACTTCTGATATACTCGTTGCCAATCAGGTTCTTCAAACCATTCTGGTGTACAATATTCGAATTGAGCCGTCTCCTTAAAATCTTTGCATTCTCCTTGAATAAACCAGCGAATATTACGTTGAGGTGATTCGACATCAATGGCGGCATTTTTCTCCCAAAACAGAACATAAGCCCCCTCAATATCTTTAGTTTTTTTTATCCTCAAGGCATGATAAGGGGATATAGGCGAGCTCAAAACCACTCTAAACTCTTCCTCTTCTTCTCCTAGGGTGCCCTCATACATCGCTCCCCACCCCAGTGAATCGGCAATTTCTTGAGGAAAAGCTCGTGGGCTGCTTAATACGGTCGTTGGTAACACTACATGCTCTACCTTGGACATTTTATGCGTACTTCCGCAGGAACTCAACATGGAAACGCTAATAAACGCGACAAGCGCCGTGAGGATAACCGTCATCCTATTGGTCTGTGTTATTTTTGTGCCTTGCACGCCACTGGTCCCAGTAAGTTCCATATTAATCATCATCGCTATTTAAGAGTGCACAGATCAATGGCTCTTGCCAGTGAATCAAACTTGTTTTCTGCAGTGGGTATAAATTCCTGTGCCACATGGCCTGTAAACCCGGTGCCTTGTATCGCTTGCATAATAGCAGGGTAATTTAATTCTTGGCTTTGGTCTATTTCATTTCTTCCGGGTACCCCTGCCGTATGATAGTGAGCAATATACGGGTGATATTTCTGAATCGTTGCGATGATATCGCCTTCCATGACCTGCATGTGGTAAATATCGTATAATAATTTAAAATGGTCTGAGCCTATTTTTTCGCACAAGCCTACACCCCAAACCGTATGATCACACTGATAATCTTTGTGGTCCACCTTTGAGTTCAACAACTCCATAACCAGTGTAATCCCATATTTTTGAGCTAAAGCGACAATGGGATCTAAGCCAATAGCACTTTGCTCGATTCCTTGCTCGTCTCCTATGCCACGCCTATTTCCAGAGAAGCAAATAAGATTCTGAATGCCTAGATCGGCCAAAACAGGAATAAGCTCACTATATTCTTTTTGTAATGCAGCATGATAAGCAGGATCATTAAACCCATTCGTTAAACTTAAGGGGACGCTATTAGCAACGGCACAATGCAGCCCCCTCTGCTGTACTTTTTTAATATCAGAGGGGTCCAGCAGCTCAATAGAATCAATTTTGAGCTCAATAGCCACTTCACACAACTCTTCAAGTGGCACCGAAGAATAGGTCCACCTACAAACCGAGTGTTTATATCCCTGCTCAGAAACCCTTAAACCACTCGTGTCACTGGATGATGTTTGCTCGTTCCGCGTAAAAGCCCGAGGGGCATCTGAAAGGCTAGAAACCGTATCTTTCGCTGCTTTTATACCTAGTGCGGAGGCAAACATTCCTGTAATCGCTTTTTTTCTATCCATTTTTAATACCCACTTTAGCTGGTCATGAGTTAACTGGTCTTAAGCTGCGCTTTTTTAAGATACTTCATCAACAAGATACCAGCAACAATCACATAGGCAAGCAAACTAAGCTGCAGATTTGTCATATTTGCAAAAGCTACAAACTCTCTGTCTCCTCTTATAAACTCTAAGGCAAAGCGAAGTAACGCATAACCGCCAGTATGTACATAAAATATAATGGGCGAATTTTTGTTACTCTTCCAATACTTGTTAAATAAATAGATAACCACGGCCAGAATGGCAAAATCTCCCAGCATTTCGTACAGCTGCGTCGGATGTAGAGGGGCGCTCATCGTAGAGCCCGCTTCCACAAGGCCTCGTTCAAATGACCATTGCCAAGCGGAGGATGAATAGGCTAATTCCGTTTCAAACGAAGGTACCCATGTACCATATCGTGGAAATTGAACCCCAAATATGCTGTTAGTGGCTGTTCCGTACGCGTCTCCATTAAAAAAACAACCGATACGCCCAACTGCTTGGCCTATTAAAATACCGGGTGACAACATGGAGAAGTATTCGAAATAATTTAATTTTTTTCTTTTGGTAAAAAAATACCCCCCTAGCATACCCCCCAAAAGCCCGCCTGTTATACTGTTGCCGGCACCGCTTAGGCTAAACAGGATGGCTGGATTACTCAAGAATAGATCTAGATTCCAAAACAGAAAATGAGAGAGCCGAGCCCCTAGCAAAGCTCCCAAAATGGACCACGTCACCAAGCCTTCAAATAACTCTGTTTTACCTCCATTGGCTTTTACCCACTTATAACAAACATATACCCCAAGACCTATCGAGATTAAAAAATAGAGACCTTCATAAAAATAGATTTGATTGAAGCCTATATCTAAATGGATGGGAAACATGATAATCAAAGGTTAGTTGGGGCGCTGCGATTATGGCCACTTTTTTGGTTCTACCTTAATAATACTGAAAGCACATTTATGATGGTATTATCAATTTTAAAGGAATTGTGTCCTAATGAATCACCCGAATACACCAATTATTCTATTATAACTGCCCTAGTGCTTTCAAATAGTCTTTTAAGAAGCGGCCTGTGTGACTATCATTGGTGGCTATTATTTCTTCAGGTGTTCCCTCCGCTACCACTTGTCCACCCCTAAATCCACCGTCTGGGCCTACATCAATGAGCCAGTCCGCACTCTTAATGACGTCGAGATTATGCTCGATAATAATTACCGAGTGCCCGGCCTCAACTAATTCGTTGAAGGCGTTGAGTAACTTTGCAACATCGTCGAAATGAAGGCCTGTGGTTGGTTCGTCAAAGAAATAAACAGTGTGTTCGTGACTTGTTTTGGTTAAAAACCGTGCCAATTTGACCCGCTGAGCTTCTCCGCCGGAAAGAGTAGTTGCACTTTGGCCTAAAGTAAGATACCCTAACCCCACTTTTTCTAGAGGTTCTAGTTTTTTTACAATATTTGGCTCGTCCACAAAAAAGTCAATGGCTTCTGATATAGGCATGTTTAAAACCTGCTCGACGCTTTTACCTCGATAGAGTACCTGCAAAATATCCTTCCGGAATCGAGCGCCGTTGCACTCCTCACAAATGAGTTCTATGTCTGCCATGAATTGCATTTCAATCTTTTGAACCCCTTCACCCTGGCAACTTTCGCACCGACCACCTGGCACGTTAAAACTAAAATGACCGGGAGTATAACCCATGATTTTAGCTTGTCTAGTGCTTGCAAAAACATCTCGTATACCGTCAAAAGCCTTCGTATAGGTAGCTGGGTTTGATCGAGAAGATCGCCCAATTGGGGATTGATCGACCATTTCAACATGATGAACCCTTCCCATCCCTGTTAAAGACCGGTGGCGCCCCACTGTTTCGTTATAATTCCCAAAATGCTTTTTTATCCCTTTATACACGGTATCGTGCACAAGGGTTGATTTTCCTGACCCTGAAACCCCGGTTACTACGAGCAATAACCCAAGCGGGATGTTCACATCCACATTTTTCAGATTATGCTCGCTTGCTCCCTTCAATTCTAAGAAATGGCCTGAACCTGGGCGTCGTTGAGCAGGTATGGGAATGAGCGCTTGTCCACTCAAATAACGGCCTGTTAAGGTTGGCGCCTCTAATAATTGAGGGTAGGCCCCTTCAAAAACCACTTCACCCCCATGAACCCCAGCAAATGGCCCAATATCAATAATATGGTCTGCCGCTCGCATCATTTCACTGTCATGCTCAACTACAAGCACCGTGTTTCCAATGTCTCGAAGAGATTCTAGAATCTTAATAAGTCGGTCATTATCCCTGGGATGCAGGCCTATGGTTGGCTCATCGAGCACATATAAACTACCTATTAAAGAACTTCCCAGAGCGTTTGCTAAGCTTATTCGTTGTGACTCTCCACCGCTTAGGGTATTGGCTAGCCGGTCAAGGGTAAGATAATCTAGGCCAACCTCAACCAAATATTTAAGTCGTTTTTTTATCTCGTACACCAATTGTCCTGCAACGCCTAGTTCGAATTCACTTAACTTAAGTTCATCAAAATACTCCTTGGCATGACCAATGGTTAATTCAGAGACCTCACCAAGGTGCATCTCACCCACTCGCACATACTGTGCGTCTTTTCGAATTCGATACCCTTCACATTCTGAACAACGACTATATCCTCTATAGCGAGCATACAGCACGCGCATATGTACTTTATAATTTTGTGTTCGGACCTGATCAAAAAAGGCGTGAATACCCATGTACTCATCCATTCCTTTCCATAGTGCTCGCTTGACCTCTTTTGGTAGCTCCCGATAAGGGAGATCAATAGGCCAGCGTTCACGCGCAGCCACACGGATTAGGTCACGTAAATGCTGAGAAAATTTAGGAGAGTCAAAAGGAGCGATGGTATTGTTTCTAATGCTTTTCTCGTGATCAGGTATAACAAGATTTTCATCTATCCCGGCCACCCGGCCAAAACCTTCGCATTGAGAACAAGCCCCAAATGGATTGTTGAATGAGAACATTTGTGGCGTTGGCTCAACAAACTCCATACCATCCCGCTCAAAACGTTCACTAAAGGGCTGTTCCTGCTCTCCCCGAACCTTGATAGAGGCGTTACCCAGGCCTTGCCTAAATGCGGTTTCAAGGGAATCTGCCATGCGAGATCTAGTGGCATCATCGGATTTATTGACCAGTCGATCGACCAATACTCTATAATCGCTAGGGCGGTGATTATTGGGTAACACTAAATGATCACTTTTCTTTTGTGAAGAAGCTTTTTTGGTTGCTTTAGCTGACTTTGTCTTTGCCTTTTTACCTGTTTCCTCTCCCTCTATTTGGGAGGGTGGGATTACGGTGGTTAGATCCAACACTTCTTCTGTGGCCATGTGCAATAGACGAGTAAAACCTTTTTCCTTCAGTAGTTTTAACTCATCGCTAATCGAATGACTGCCGTGCTCAGTAATGGGATACAGTACATAGAATCGAGCGCCTTCCTCAAGATGTTCTTCAATATAATTAACCACATCTCCTGGTGTATCTTTTGTGACTAATTCACCCGATTTCGGACTATAGGTTTTTCCGATGCGCGCAAATAACAAGCGCAGATAATCATAGATTTCAGTGGTTGTTCCAACCGTTGAGCGAGGATTGGAGGAGGTGGTTTTTTGTTGAATGGCCATGGCTGGAGAGATGCCATGAATATGATCTACCTCCGGCTTATCCATCCTCTCTAGGAATTGCCGAGCATAACTAGATAGGCTTTCAACATACCGTCTTTGGCCTTCGGCGTAAATAGTATCAAAGGCTAAACTAGACTTTCCAGAGCCGGAAACCCCGGTTATAACCGTTAGACTATTCCGAGGGATTTGAACCTCAATATTCTTCAGATTATGAGTTCGCGCACCTTGTACGACGATAGGCCGCGACTTCTGTCGGTTATCTTTCTTTTGGCTTGTATGTTCCGTGGCTTGTTTAGACACTCGCTCTGGTTCACTCCTGATAGTATGCTAATTAGTCAATCCTGAAAGATAGCATTTTCATGGGCCTTATCTAAGCTGTTTATCGGTATTTTATTTCGCTTTTTTCTGTATTTCCAGTCAAAATGAACCCATTCTTCTCCATCCGACTCTAAAAATAAGGCCTCGCTTTCACGCAAATCCCACAGGGGTATTCGGTTATTTTTTAACCGGTCAAATACCAACGTTGAGGGATGTGAGTAACGATTGTTCAAGCCTGCCGATATGACCGCATAATCGGGCAAAACCCTACGTAACAAACCTGCTGAGCTGCTGGTTTTACTACCATGATGGCCAATTTTTATAATTTGTGCTGCAAGAGTGGAATCGTACGTGGCTATTAGTTCTTTTTCTAATTCGATTTCCGCATCCCCCATAAGTAAAACTGCGGTAGCATCGTATTGTAGATGCAAAGTGATAGAAGAATTATTCACGGAGGATGAATACGGGCGAATGCTAGGACTTAGTACTCGAATTAGTACCCTTGGATCTAAATTAAGGGTCTCACCTTGCTTAAGCATGAGCACTGGAAGTTCCATGGATTGAGCCATTTCCAGCCATTCGCTATGTGTGTTTGATGCGTACGGATAACCGCTATGAGCTATTTGTCGCACCCTCACTTGTTCTATTAGGGTTTTACTACTACCAATATGATCGGCATGGGGATGGGTATGAATTAATAGGTCAATCGCATCAATGTCGAGTTTATCCAAGGTTGCAATGATACTACGGCTATTAGAGCGTCCGGCATACCAAGCCGGCCCTGAGTCAACAAGTAGACTTTTCCCATTGGGCAACTGTACCAGAGTTGCATCACCCTGACCCACATGCAAAAAGATTACTCGCAGCGTAGGGCTTGCCCAACGCAGATTGAATACTAATAATCCCATCATTATAACAACAACAAGCATCGCCAAACTCATGGATAATGGGGCCCTGCTAGTTGATACAGTCCTCATCCTGTCATGCCCACAAAAGCCTTGGATTGGAACCCTTGCAAAGGGGCGATTTATGACGAGCCGATCTACTGATTTGTCCTGTATCCATTTTGACCATCTAACCAGGCCCACATATAATGAGGCAATCATAACGGCTACCAACACAATCCACAAACTAGAGGCCATTCGCGGCACCTCCACCCAGCTACCCGGTAGCTCCACCATGCCCGCACCCCACCTTAAGCTCAAGTCAAACAAGCTATCTAAAGGACGCAATAATAGGGAAAAGGCTTGTTCATTAGGCCAAATCAAGCGTAGATAGCTACCTATCATTGCCAATGGTAAACAGAGTGAAAGCAAAGGCAGAAAAAAGGCATTTACCCATGGCCCAATGACCGAAAAAACATCGAAATACGTCAACTGTAACGGCAACAATGCCACCTGAAGCGTTAATGAAATAAAAAATGACGTGATTATGGCCTTCATGATCTTGCTCACTAATCGGCGCCACGAGGATAAACGGGATAATGGGTGTTTCGATGATCCCGGTTTTTTTGAGAACAACTGCTCCAATTTGGGGTAAGCAAATAGTAAGAAGCTCACCGCTAGATAGGATAGCTGAAAACCTGGGGCAAATAACTGGTTTGGATCGATGAGTAATAAGAAAAATGCTGACCATGCCATACTATTTATAGGGCTAACCTGTTGAAAGAACAAAGATGTACCCACATAAAAAACTGCCATCATAGTTGCCCTTTTCACCGAAATGCTGCCTCCGGTAAACGATGCATATAAAAACATAACCCCCATAAAAAACCCGATGAACAGTGCTTTTTTGATGACCAGCATCCCCCTAAACCCACCACTTCTGTACCCACTCCACCAGTTAGAACGGCGACCACTGGCTAATGTCAACCCTGCCTGTCCAGCAGATTCATGCCTTGGCCTACGGTTAAGCCTCCGAAGCAAAAGAAAGAATGGGGCCGCCACAAAACCTACATGCAAACCGGAGACAGCCATTATGTGAGAAAGACCTAATTTTGCAAATATTTCTCGATGATGCGATGGTATTTCGTGTTTATACCCCCAAATAATACCCGCTAGTAACTCTTTATACCTAACCTCATGAACCCCCTCGGTTAGGTCCGCTATACCCTGTGCTCGGACTTCACTAATTCCTAATTTTTTAGAGGAGCTAGCATGATCCAGCCAGACCCCCAATAATGATGCTTGAAGTTGTATCTCGCTATTTTTTAAATAGGCTAGTTGATCAAAATCTCCCGGGTTCATACGCTCTTGACGACCAAAGCCTTGCACTAAAAAAAGCCCCTTATTTTTGAGTAATTCCTGTCCTTCAGTGGGCAGAGGTGATTGATCTGACCACATAATTTGCTCTAACCAATCATCCTGAACTAAGCTTGGCGTCCCCCTTATCTCAACAGAGTCTGAACGGTCTATCTCAGGCGCTGCTTGTGTGGTGTACGCCCAAATCTGTATCGGCCGTGCAAGGCGCTTACTAAACACGAACTCTGACTCAAAGGCTCGCATCTTATCTGCGCGTATGGTGTATCGATATGCTTGCTTATTTTTGGTTGGGACCACCTCCATTATTTCACCTTCTACCACGCTTAACGTTCCTTCTCGTACCTGCTCATGGCCTAAGGCATATACTTCCGATTCGATTTGCTCCTGTAATCCCGCATGAAACACCCCGCTTAGAACAAGCAGTACTGCGTAAATCCCGTTTCTGTGGAATCGTCTTTGGAAGAGCTTCTGCTTCGGCCTGTTTCTGCATACATTCAATACTTTCTGTACCAGCTTTCCTTGTTTCAATTGGTCCTTTAAGAGGTACAGGGTGATGAGTAGTTGAGCGGCCAGTACCATCAGCACTGTTCCCTTGCCTGCGTGCATCGCTTTTTCATCCATCACAAAAGAGTGGAAGGCCCATCTATGCAGGGCTACACCAAGCATATATAACAGTAGAATCCTAAGCGCTGGTTGGGTTTTCATTTCTTTCTATACTTCGGCAACAAAATGAGTTTGGTATCACGTTGTCTATTGAGCTTTGCTCATGTTGCTTATTGATGTTGCTTTGTTGACGCAGCTTTACGAGCTTTTTTTGAGCTTTTTTGAGCTTTGTTTGCATTAACCAGTAGACCTTAGCCGTAGATTAGCCTTACGTTAAATTTTGTTCACCTGCATAGTATTGCTGATTTGGTCTTGGTGATTGATGCTAATTTTTGCGTAATTCCGTGCATCTAACTTTAATAAACGTTGCGGCTATGAAGAGAAAAGATTTTTTAACGAGGGTTGGTTTAGCAGGCGCTGGATTTAGTATTGTTCCCCGTCATGTATTGGGTGGCAAGGGTTTCACTGCGCCTAGCGATACCTTATATATAGGGGCTATCGGGGCGGGTGGAAGGGGAAATGACAACCTCCGTCAGCTAGCTCTACATCCAAATGTAAAAGTATCTCATCTCTGTGACGTGGACGAACGCATGGTAAGCCGCGCAAAGGAGGCCTATCCAAATGCGCCTTTTTATAAGGATTACCGAAAAATGCTGGATTCGCACGAATCCGAAATAGATGCCATAGTCGTATCTACTCCAGATCATAACCATGCGGTACAAACGATGGCGGCCATCCAGCGAGGCATGCATGTATATGTTGAAAAACCCTTAACGCATGATATCTATGAGGCCAGGATGCTGACGGAGGCTGCAAGAAAACATAAAGTAGTCACACAAATGGGTAATTACGGGTCTTCAGGTGACGGGGTTCGGCAAATGAAAGAATGGTTACAAGCGGGTATTATTGGACAAGCCCATACCGTCTATGTTTGGACTAATCGCCCCGTTTGGCCCCAGGGAATTAGTTGGCCGACAAGTCCCGCGCCAGTACCTGAGGGATTGGACTGGGACTTATGGCTGGGTACGGCACCATACAAAGAATATGTGGAAGGGCTCGCTCCCTTTAATTGGAGGGGATGGTCGGATTATGGAACCGGCGCGCTCGGAGACATGGGATGCCATTTAATGGAAACCCCCTTTAATGTTCTTGATCTTGGCTACCCAGACCGAGTTGAATGTAGTGTTGGAGCGGTGTATGTTGACGAATTCCGGCGCGGAGAATTTCCTGATGGGTTTCCGCCTTCTTCCCATGTGGTCTTACGCTTCCCTTATCAAAATGGCGATTTTATAAAACTGCATTGGATGGACGGGGGTATTCAACCAGCCAGACCTGAAGAATTGGAACCTGATGAACTCATGGGTGATGGGGGTAACGGGGTCATTATTATCGGGGATCGCGGTAAAATGATGTGCGACACCTATGGTCGAAACGCTCGTCTTCTCCCTACTAGGTTGAATGA
>NTKP01000020.1 GCA_002457365.1 Rhodothermaeota bacterium MED-G12 | reverse complement strand
AGAAGGGCTAATACGTCTATAACTTGATTGGGATAGACTCCAAAATACTCCTTCACTCCGTCTTCATCGACACGATCAAAGCCCCCATTTTTGTTATTGGGCTTAAGCATGCACACGTAATCGTTCACCAGCTGCATAAAATCCTTATCAGGCGTAACTAAAAATACCTCAGCTTCACCAGCCTCTATCGAATAGGCAAGCGTTCCAATGATATCATCTGCTTCATATCCATCCTTCTGAATGTTAGGAATATTCCAAAACCCGAGCATTTCTTTGATCAGAGGGATACCTACTCGTAATTCCTCAGGTTGAGGTGGACGTTGCGCCTTATACCGCTCATCCCAATCGTGTCGGAATGTAGGAGCATGTGTATCCCATGCAACCGCAAGATGACTTGGCTCATACTCCTCAATTAATTTATCCACTGTATTAGCAAACCCCATAATAGATCCGGTGGATATACCTTCGTTATTAACCAGATTAGCTCGTATAAATGCAAAATGCGATCGGTAAGCCAAGGCCATACCGTCAATTAATAAGACTTTTTTATCTGCCATGAAATGGATTAGGACTGCTCGGTGAAATAGGCTACGATTGTATTCGTAGTAATGTTGAAATGTTCATATAACTCTTCAAATGGCGCCGATTCTCCAAAGCTATCTATTCCTATGGCCTTTCCTTCTAGACCAAGATATTTTTGCCAGCCAAAGGTCGATCCTGCTTCAATAGATACTCGCTTGGTCAAATCAGTTGGTAAAACTGAATTCTTATATTCGACAGGTTGGGCATCAAAAAGCTCCCAGCTAGGCATACTCACTACCCGCACTCCCATTCCTTTAGTGGCCAATTCTGCCTGCGCGTGCATAGCGAGCTGAACTTCTGATCCAGTAGCCATAATGACGCCCTGGGCTTTGCCATTTTCAGCCTCAGATAACACATACCCCCCCTTGGCAACCAATGCGGCCGCATTATCGGTATGCCTAGAATAAGTAGGCACATTTTGGCGGGTTAAGACCAAAACAGTGGGGCCGGTTTTATGTTCTAAGGCTACTTTCCAAGCATGAGAAACTTCGTTAGCATCCGCCGGGCGAAGTACTAAAACGTTGGGCATAGCACGTAAACTAGCTAGATGTTCCACGGGTTGATGGGTAGGCCCATCCTCTCCCAATCCAATACTATCATGCGTCATTACAAATATAGATGGTAACTTCATTAACGCAGCTAAACGAAGCGCTGGTCGCAAGTAATCCGTAAATACAAAAAATGTTGCTCCAAACGCATGTAATCCACCATGCAACATCATCCCATTGACGGCGGCTGCCATTCCAAATTCACGCACTCCAAAATGTATCGTTCGCCCCTTGTGATTGTATTGGGTAAATGAACCTGAGCCTGCAATATCGGTTTTTGTACTTGGACCTAAATCGGCTGAGCCACCTATTAAATTGGGAATGGTATCTTTGAGAGCGTTAATCACCTTTCCTGAACTAGCTCGAGTAGCCATTCCCTTAGGATCAGACTCAAATACAGGTAATACATCCGCTAAGTCTTGAAGATACGTTTGATTTGTCCAAGCCATAAATTTAGCGTGTAAAGCTGGATCATCCTTTTCTAATTTAGTCAACGTATTGTTCCAATCCGCTTCGAGTGCTGTTCCTAACTCAGCTCTTGCCTGAAACGAATCATACACCTGCTGCTCGACATGGAAATGGGAATCTGGGTCCAACCCGTATCCTATCTTGGTTATTCGAATTTCTTCTTCGCCAAGTGGAGCGCCGTGAGAGGATTCTTTACCCTCTTTGTTCGGAGAACCGTAACCAATTTTAGACGTACAAACAAGTAATGAAGGTTGTTCGGTATTAGCCTTGGCTTGTGAAATTGCTTGTTCAATTTGATCATGGTTATGACCATCAACTTTAATTACTTGCCAGTTATACGCTAAAAAGCGTTCTACTACATCTTCTGTGAATGCTAGATCGGTTTCGCCTTCAATAGATATGGAGTTAGAATCATATAAGTAGATTAATTTTTCCAAGGCTAAATGACCAGCCAAAGAAGCAGCCTCATGTGATACCCCTTCCATTAAATCTCCGTCACTAACTATTGCGTAGGTATAGTGATCTATCAACGTCTGAGAATCTGAATTAAATTGTGCGGCTAAATGTCGCTCTGCCATAGCCATTCCAACGCCAGTAGCGAATCCCTGACCCAAAGGTCCTGTAGTCATTTCAACTCCGGGGGTCATTCCAAACTCGGGATGCCCTGGAGTTTTTGACCCCATTTGTCGAAAATTTTTAAGTTCGTCTAAGCTCAATTCATAGCCCGAAAGATGCAACAAACTATAGAGCAACATGGAACCGTGACCAGCCGATAGTATAAATCTATCGCGATCGAACCATTGTGGATTTTTTGGATTGTGCTTTAAAAATTTAGTCCATAGAACCGTAGCCACATCCGCCATTCCCATTGGCATACCTGGGTGTCCCGAGTTCGCCTTCTGGACGGCATCCATAGATAGAGTACGGATGGTGTGAGCACATAGTAGATCATTCGCATTATTCATAAGAGAGCGTAGCTAGTAGTTATTATTAGTGAAAAATGATAAAAAGTGGAGTAAACTCAAAAAAATCAACTCTATTACAGTTAGAATTAATGGCCACAAGTTAGTTAATGTGAGAATGAGTTTAAATAAAAAAAGCCCCGCTTTTGACGGGGCTTCAAACAATATAAAAGCTCAAGTTTTATGGGCGTGTACTTTCGCACTTAAGTTCATATTCCATCTTATATTCTGAAGGCTGTTTGAATGAGCCATAGCTCGCACTCTCGTATGCTGAGCATGCTTCTCCCTTATTGCCCAGCATTTGATTTGCCAAACCTAATTCAAAAAAGATTTTAGCTTTATCTGTATTTCCACCAGTTTCAAGATCTAATGCTTGTGCGGAATACCTAACTGCGTCGTTGTAACGGGTTAGTTTATTAGAAGCCTCTGCCAATCGGTAGTAACTGTCTGCTGATTCTGAAAAATAATCTAATGAGGATTGCAATAACTCAATTGCTTGAGTAGGATTACCCGCTTCAACGGCCTTAGCACCTCTAAATAATAGATCACCATGAGCAGATTGATTAGCCAAACGCTCCACTTCTGAATCGTTTACGCGTATAGCAGTAGCTATCGCTTGATCGTACCAACTCATGATACCGTCCACATCTTCAGGACTGTTCTTCTTGTGTACTAAAGCCTTCTGGTAATATGCTTTTGCATAGTTCGGGTTAATCCTAATCGCCTCGTCAAGGGCTACTTCGGATTCCACAAACATCTCACGTTTAAATAACATGAGCCCTTTTTGATAATGTAGCTGGGCCAATACGCTGGTAGACTTACGCTGAACATCTGTGTCCCCAGAGCTGACACCAATTTCTTCGGATTGGATAAATAGAGCAATGGCGGCATCTAATTTTTCCAAACTTGGACCACCTCTAAACTCATTAAACGCATCTACCGCTATGGTGAAATACAACTTAGGAATTTGTTTTTCAGAACGGTTTTTGATGTCCTCACCTTCTTCACCTAATTGAGAAGCAATTTCAATAGCTTCGGTATACTTGTCAATGGCTGCTGAATAATCTTTGCCTTGAGCCAATTCCCGGGCTTCATTGTAGGCCGTGATGGCTGCGGTTTGATCTTGTGCTACTAGCGTTGCGCTAGCTATTAGTACAATACTTAAAAGAGAAAAGAGAGATTTCATAGTCATGATATGGAGTGTTTCGATTCTATTTCTAGACAAACTTAAAGTTACACAATTTATTCAATTAAGGAAAAATAGATGTCAATGGTTCCCTGTTTCATTGATAAACTAGATACCAAACAAAAATCTAAGACTATTTATTGTTGTACTAAACCAAGAAACCTTTTTAAAAGTAAAAATTGGGCATGGGTTCTTCGCGCTCATACATAGCACGTATTTTAGCAACTCCATCTTCAATAGAGTCAGTCAAAAAAAACAGTTCTCTATCCTTCTCTGAAATAGTACCATAAGCGATCATCGTATCTTCAATCCAAGAAACTAATCCACTCCAGTAGTCCACCCCAATCAAAACAATGGGTATGGTTGATACTTTTTGTGTTTGAACCAGAGTTAGGCTTTCGAATAGTTCATCCATGGTTCCAAAACCTCCCGGAAATACAATTAATGCCTGAGAGTACTTAATGAACATGACTTTTCTAACGAAGAAATAATCGAAATTTAGAGCAAACTCTTTTTGTACGTACTGGTTTATCCCTTGTTCGTGTGGCAATTCAATTCCTAGCCCAACTGACTTTCCGCCACTTTCCTGAGCCCCTTTATTAGCTGCTTCCATTATCCCTGGCCCTGCACCCGTGATGACACCGAAGCCCATTTTGGTCAATAGCTTGGCACATTCAGATGCCTTTTCATAGTATGGATCATCAACAGCGGTCCTAGCGGAACCAAAGATACTAACACAGGGACCAATTCTAAACAGGGTATCGTATCCATCAACCAGTTCACCCATTATTTTGAAGATACTCCAAACCTCGCGATCGTATCCATTTTTGTATGAATTAGGAATTAATAACGGCTTTTGTTCTTCCATGGGAAAAAATATTTAGGTTTTATTTATTGGTCTTTTGATGCCTACTCAGTTCATGATTTATTGGCATAATGAACGCATTATACCTCTACGGTTATTTAAAATCGAGTTGAAATCCGAACATCGGAACAGCCTTTCCAGCAGGGGTAATCTCTATTCCAAACTCACTATCTTCGAGATGGTACACATCAAATGAGGGGCGTAGACTTAAATCATCCGAAACATCAAAAGTAGATAAATGGGCATATACATAGGCATCTACAGCATTTAATGCGTAAGCCAATCCTATGGTTACATACATAAAATCTCTACGATTGCGCAAAAAATTACGATTGCTTTTCAATTGGCTTGTATTTGCCCCCATTAGCCTGTCAGGAGTCGGACCAAATCGAAGATCATTATTATCGGTGACCGCATTATAATAGGCTGCTTGGTAATCATGATACTGTTTAGTCAAGAACACACTATAGTAGCTTAATCCACCAATTAGGCCGTAAATTAAGGGAATCTTCCAACTTTGATCGTTATGGTATTGACCTAGACCGGGGAGGATTAGCGACTTTCGCAGTATTTGTTTTGGGTAGGGAAGCTTGTCAATATGTGTTTCGGTAGTGGCAAAAATGGTGGCGTTTGGGCGCATAGAGTCTGCCGTGTTTGCTGAATTTTCAAGATATATTGGAACCGGGTCTAAAGTGTCCGATAAAGCCGTTACAAGTGCCCGTGAATGTGATGAAAGATAAAATACTGACTGCCTATCATAAGCAGTAGCAGACTGCCCTAATGTCACTTCATTATAAAGAAACAGCCATAATAAGCAACCTAAGCCAATTCTTGCCAACAAAAAAAGCCTAGCCTCGCCCATAGGTCTCCTATTCTGAGGATGAAAGGAGTACTAATATTCGCTCTAAATCGTCATCAGTGAAGTATTTTATGCGAATTTCCCCACCTTCTGAGAAGGTTTTCATCTGCACTTTTGTACCAAGCGCACTTCGTAATTTTGATTCTATATCTCTGATAACAGCCCTATTTTTTGTTCCCGCTGTTCCCGGTGTTCCTGAAGGCTTGATTGTTTCTGCGTCGGGTTGAACTCCAGAAGTATTTGCTTTGATTCGAATATGATCTTCTAGGCGACGAACTGACCACTGTTCTCGGATAACCTTGTCAAGTATGGATTGTTGTTCTGCGGTTGAATCAACTCCGAGTAAGGCTCGTGCATGTCCTCCACTAATTCTATTAGCAGCCAAAGCCAGTTGAATGAAGTCGGGTAAATTCAACAACCGAAGCATATTAGTGACCGTTGTCCGATTTTTACCAACTTTGTTTGCCACCTCAGATTGGGTATAATTAAATTCTTCGAGCAGTCGTTGGTACGCAACCGCTACCTCGAGTGGGTTTAAGTCCTCGCGCTGAATGTTCTCAATAAGGGCATAGGCCATACTTTGTTCGTCATCAGCATGTCGTACATAGGCGGGGATCTTAGAAACTCCTGCTAATTTAGAAGCTCTGAGCCGCCGCTCACCACTTATCAACTCATAGCGTTTATCACCTAAATATCGAACGGTAATTGGTTGTATAAGTCCATGTTGTTGGATAGATTCAGCTAATTCTTCTAATCGTTCTTGGTCAAATTCCTTTCTTGGCTGAAAGGGATTCGCCCGGATGTGGTAAGGTTCAAGGAAAAGTACTACATCTACCTGACCATGTTGTGCTTCTGTATTGGAGTCAAATTCTTCACTTTTGGATGGCTCGCTATCAGTAAATTGTCTAGAATTTCGCCCATCCGCAGTTTCCTTTAGACTTTCTTGCTTCGCAGATTCCGTTAAGATTGGATTTTTCTTTGTATGCTGATCTTCCATATCTGGAAAAAAAGCTCCTAGTCCCCTTCCCAGTACTTTCTTATTCGCCATGTCCTTTTATTTAGTTAATACAGGACTATTCTTAAATAGTTTTCTGTTCCTCTTTATAATCTCCCCTGCTAAAGCTAGATAATTTTTTGCCCCCACAGAAGTTGAATCGTACAGTAGAGCGGGCTTACCAAAAGAAGGAGCTTCTGCCAAGCGTACATTCCTTGCAATGACCGTCTTAAATACCCGGTCATCAAAATATCGCTTCACCTCATCTGCCACTTGGTTAGATAATCTAGTTCTGGTGTCGTACATAGTCAATACCACTCCTTCAATATCCAGGCTAGGATTTAGGTGTTGACGCACAATTTTAATAGTGTTAAGAAGTTGTCCTAAACCTTCTAATGCAAAATACTCACATTGCACGGGAATAACGATGGAATCAGACGCGGTTAATGCATTAATGGTCAAAAGTCCTAAGGAAGGTGGGCAATCTATAATGATGAAATCATACTTATCCCGTAACTCAGAAATGGCCTTTGTTAAGATACGTTCACGCTGCTCGCGATCAATCATTTCTATTTCTGCACCCACTAAATTAATGTGTGCTGGCACCAGGTCTAGAAAGTCTAATTCTGTTTGTCGAATGGTATCGCTAATTTCAGCACTACCTATCATAACTTCATAAATAGAGTTAGTCACCGTCGAAGTATCGATCCCTAACCCACTAGTGGTATTGCTCTGTGGATCAATATCTATGATTAAGGTAGGATGTTCAATAGCGGCTAAACTAGCGGCTAAATTTATAGATGAGGTGGTTTTACCTACCCCTCCTTTTTGATTTGCAATAGAAATTACTTTACCCATTGACGACTTAAACCATTAAAACTTTGAAATAAAATTCAATATAAAAGTACCTCTGAACCGAACCAAAAATACTTATTAACAGTGGAGCCGCAAGTTATCCACATTGTGGCTTAATGAGGGCAAAAATGATGATTAAGGGGTGTTTCCTGTTAGTAAAATTTTTCTGCTTTGGCCGGTGTAGCCTGTTTGATCATTAACAAGTCGTAATTTGCTGTTTTGATGACTTGTTGAATTTATTTCAGGGGACTGGCTAAGATTTAAGTCTGTAGTACCCGCAAAGCGGATTATATGATTGTGGTCAACCCAAGGTGTAATCTCATTATTTGTTTCATTTACATCACTTCCAATACCAGAATCTTTAGCCGTTGTCAATGGTGCGTTTGATTGTTGACCGTCAATTGGTGTATTCAAGGAACCAGTACTCTCTAATTGGTTTGTCGGCATCCAAGTGTTCCAAGCAATTATTGCCGTTGCCATAACTAAAAAGCTAGCAGCTACTTTAAAACCGTGTTGAGGAATCCAATTCCAATTTTTACTTGATGCGGTAATAGATGCTTCAGCCTTTGCGAAAATGGCCTCCTTAACACGTTCTGGGCTTTCAAACGAAGGGTATGCATTGGTTTTCTCCCACGTTTTTTTCAGACTTTCTACTTCGATGAGTAGATCTTGATTCAACCGAATTCTTTTTTCAAATGAAATTTTTTCAGACGGGTCCATCTCATTCATTAAGAACCGAATAATCTCTGTTTGATTAACTTGCATGGTTTTTTTCTGATTGTTGTTCTTCTTCAAAATATTTTCTCAGATTTGTGAGTGCATATCTCATACGCCCTAAAGCTGTGTTAATTGAAACACCGGTAATTTCAGCTATCTCTTTAAAGGATAACTCTTCGTAATGACGTAACATAACTACAGCTCTTTGTTCCTCTGGTAAACGACTTATATGCTTATACATTCGCTTTTTATCCTCATGCTGAACGTAAACTTGTGAGGCATCCAAAGCTCCTTCATCGGCAACTCTGTGGAAGAAATCTGTATTTTCTTCCCCATCACTACTACTTGAAATATGCACGAACTTTTTGGCCCTTCTCAAATAATCAATAGTCGCATTATGGGCTATACGCATAACCCAAGCGATCCATTTGCCTTCTTCGTTATAGTTTTTTTCCATTTTCATAATCACCTTTGTAAAGGTGTCCTGAAAAAGATCACTCGCCGTTTCAGTATTAAGTACCATACTGTAGATATAGGAGTAAATTTTAGACTCATATCTGTTAAAGAGGGTTTTAAACGCCTCCATGTCATGCTCACGGCGATACAAATAAACCAACTCTTTATCTGAAAAAGAGGAGCGATTAGGGGTGGATTGGGTGGATTTATGTATGTTCATACATTTAAAATGATACGCATCGGCACAAAATAGTATCACATGTGCATGTGAGATCACTAATGGTCATTATTGCTAGTGAAATATTCAAGTACTTTATTAGCCTTCGTAGTTCCAATTTCCTGAGCTAACGTATGAGCCTCTAGTTTTCGTATGTTAGAAATTGAACCGTATTTTTTTAACAGTTGCTTGGCTGTTTTTTCACCTATTCCATCAATATTAGTTAACTCACTTCCTATGGTGTTGTTGCTCCTAACGTTGCGGTGAAAGGTTATGGCAAATCGATGCGCTTCGTCCCTAACCTGTTGTAAAAGTTTGAGTGCTGGGGATGTTTTTGGGATCATTATAGCATCTTTACGACCAGGTATAAATACCTCCTCTAACCTTTTTGCCAGACCTATTATCTCGCATTCACCATAAAACCCTATTTCTTTTAACGCCCTTACCGCTGCACTCAATTGTCCCTTTCCTCCATCTACCACGATTAAGTCGGGGATATGCTCTCCATTTTTTTGCACGCTCGTATATTGCCTTGTTAAGATTTCCGCCATAGATGCAAAATCATCCGGTCCAATAACTGTTTTGATATGAAAATGCTTGTATTGAGTTTTTCTTGGTTTGGCATCCACAAAAGAAACCATAGAGGCGACTGGGTATGCGCCTTGAAAATTGGAATTATCAAAACAGTGAATGGTGCGCGGTAATCGACTGAGACTTAAAAAATGATGCAAATCTGAAATAGCAGCAGGAATTCGGTTTCGTTCTCTCTTTTCCAACGCTAATGCACGATCATTAAGATGTAATTTTGCGTTGGTCACTGCCATCTTAATTAGTTTAGCTTTGTCTCCTCGCTCAGGAATTTTGAACGGTACTTTTTTGGATTTATGCTCATGTAAATACCCATGTAGTACTTCTTCATCGACTAAATCATGGCTCAAATATACTTCGTCAGGTAAGGTTATATGATGATCAGAGGTGTAATAGTCTTCAATGAAACTTTGGAGTAATTCCGAATGAGAGTATCCCTGGGCAGGTTTGATGAAGCGGTGAAATTTACCTATTAACTTACCCTCTCGGATTTTCAAGAGCACCCCACATGCTTCATTAATTTCAGTGTTTTTTTCTACTACAAATAAATCTCTGTCTTGTTCGGTCTCAGTCACCATTTTCATGCGCTCACTATACCTTGTAACAGCCTGTAAACTATCACGTAAGTACGCTGCTTGCTCAAATGCCATAGCTTGAGCTGCTATTTCCATTTCTTCTTTGAGCTCTCGAATAAGTAAACTGGTTTTACCGTTAATGAGCTTTGTGACCTTTTCGATAGTAGCTTGGTATGTTAGTAGAGACCATTGAGCTGAACAGCTTCCAAGGTAATCATCAAAACAGCTATGCCATTTAGGCGTATTTTTTGTTTTGTCAAGAGTTTTGATGGATACGGCACAAGTGCATAAACCAAAAGCTTTTCGTATGACCTCAAGCATCCTCTTCATCCCGTTAACGCTATCGTATGGTCCATAATATTGACTCCCATCTTTAATCACTGTTCTTGTGGGAAATACTCTTGGACGGTCTTCATTGGTAATACATATGTAGGGATAGGTTTTATCATCCCGTAGAAGCACATTGTATCGTGGCTGATTTTGTTTTATTAAGTTATTCTCTAGAATTAATGCTTCCGCTTCTGAATCGGTAACAATAACTTCTAAATCGGTGATTTTCCGAACCATGGTCTGAATTCGACCAGATTGTATGCTACGCTCCTGAAAGTAGGAACGTACTCTATTTCTTAGCTTCTTAGCTTTACCCACATAAAGTATACTACCTTTCGCATCTTTATATATATAGACGCCCGGTTCTAGGGGAAGATTAGCAATTTTTTCTTTTATGGTATTGGATTCCATAGTGGGAACTTAAGGAATTTGTTCTATTTTCGAGCTAATCTCTTACTATCTTTAGCAACATTTTGAAGCAAGCAAGTATTCCATGATTTCGAAAAAGCAACACGGGTTAATGTATTCGGTGCAACAACCTTCTAAGAAGCCGGTTGTACGATGGTTTATTGCCTTTTTAGTGCTCATTCAATTTTCCTTAATCTGGCCTATTTATCCTTTAGTTGGATACATCGAGCCTATCATACTAGGAATGCCTTTTTCGATTGTTTGGGTATTGTTATGCCTTTTACTCAGCTTTTCTGGGCTTCTGGCTTATTTTCTGTGGGAAGAGCAAGGTCAGAAAAGGCAGGGGCAGGAACAGCAGCGTCAGCAACAGCAAAGTCATGACGTACTATCTAAGGTTGAGCAAAGTAAGATCTTGACAAAGGATACGACTACCAATGTATCCTTTTCAGGAGGGGTGAAATCGTGAGTGATACCTGGATCATAGTGGGAATATCTATAGGCTACCTTCTTCTTAGTTTAGTAATGGGCATCGTTCCTGGTTTAAAAGTGAGTAAAAGCTCAGAAGGCTATGTTGCGGGTGACCGTTCTATGAATCTACTCCTACTTTATTTTGTATTAGGAGCTTCCATCTTTTCTTCATTTGCATTTTTAGGAGGACCAGGATGGGCCTACTCTAGAGGAGTTGCTGCTCTGTATATTATTGCTTACGGAACTTTAGGAATGGTTCCACTTTATTTTTTTGGGCCAAGAGCTCGCAGAATGGGTGTCAAGTATGGATATCTCACCCAAGCGGAACTACTTTCAGAACGCTATCAGAGTCCATTTTTATCCATACTTTTAGCCATTTTAACGGTAGTAGTACTTATCCCCTATTTAACCCTTCAGATGAAAGGAGCTGGACTTGTACTCAATACCATAAGTGATGGTGCAATACCGTACTGGCTTGGCGCCGCAATGGCGTATGGGGTGGTCCTATTGTATGTTTTTTTTAGTGGTGTTATGGGAGTTGGTTGGACTAATACCTTCCAAGGTATTTTCATGTTAAGTATTGCTTGGTTTCTAGGTTTATACCTCCCCAAAGAACTGCACGGTGGAATTGGGCCTATGTTTGAAGCAATTCAACAAGAAGGATTGGGCAACATGTTACAAGCTCCAGGATTACAGAGTGACGGAAGTTCATGGTCTTGGGCTGGATTTAGTTCTGCAGTTATGATTTCGGCTATTGGGTTTTCAATGTGGCCGCATTTTTTTATGAAAACATTTGCAGCGAAAGATGACCGAACAATGAAACTTACCGTTGTTTTGTACCCCACCTTCCAGCTATTCCTATTACCCATTTTATTCATCGGTTTTTCGGCTATCCTTAGCTTTCCAGGTATAGAACCAGCAGATACTATTTTACCCTATGTACTCAGAAACATGGATCTACCAGTTGTATTAGTGGGCTTAGTTTGTGCGGGGACCCTAGCTGCCTCAATGAGTTCAGGGGATGCAATACTGCATGCGGCTGGTGCTGTTTTTGTGAGAGATGGACTTCGTAAATTTCCACAACTTAGGACAGCAATGGATCAAAAGAATGTAGAACGAAAGGTAATACAGTTGAGTATATTACTTATAAGTATCTTAGCTTACTATTTTGCTGTTATCTCTTCTACCGATATAGTGAGTTTATTGTTAGGTGCTTATGGTGGCGTTGCTCAACTTTTCCCATTGGTTTTTGCCATGTTTTATTGGCCATCTGCTACACGACTAGGGGCACTTACAGCACTAATAAGTGGTATTTTTGTTACACTAGTATTTCTTTTCTGGCCTGAGTTGAAGCCTTGGGACATCCATGAAGGTATTTATGGACTCATGGTTAACCTTTTCAGCTTGATAACGGTAAGCTTTCTAACCCAAAAAACAGATTCTAGCATTGTTGAGAAATTTACCCATGCCTAATCCATACATTATTTTATGAAGCCAAAACGATCTGTTCCGCCCAAACAAAAACGTACCAGTAAAAAATGGACAGGCACCACACCGAATATAGAAATTGTTTATGAAGACAATCATTTACTGATCATAGACAAGCCAGCAGGGTTGCTATCGCAAGCTGACAAAACCAACAATGTTGACTTAACCGAATTATGTAAACAATATTTGAAAAAAGCCTACAATAAACCAGGTAATGTATATTTAGGCTTAACTCACCGTCTTGACCGGCCTGTAAGCGGATTAATGGTTCTCACCAAAACATCCAAAGCCGCTTCGCGTATTTCCCAGCTTATCCGTGAACAACAACTTAAAAAAACCTATTGGGCCATCGTGCATGGGCGCACCCCTGAAGAAGCCACTTATGAACACTTTCTTAAAAAAGATTCAAAAACCAATAAAACCAAAGCTTTTGGTTCTAAAAAATCTGGCGCGAAACCTGCCGTTTTAAGTTACACTACCCTAAAACAAAGTGCCCATTACAGTCTTATAGAAATCGATTTAGTGACAGGGAAACCGCATCAAATTCGAGTTCAGCTTAGTAAAATGGGCTTTCCACTTTGGGGCGACTATAAATATGGGGAAGAGGAAACGGGCCCTGGTAAATCACTTGCACTCAGGGCTTATGCTTTAGCCTTTGAACATCCAGTCAAAAAAGAATCAATGAACATAAAAGCTCATATACCTCGTCAACAACCCTGGAATTTGTTTGATTATTGAATCGAAGCAAAGATTGAGATAACGCCTCACTTTATGTTTATTCCCTCTAAAACCGCGTTCAATGTGTATTCGAAGTTCACTACACTAAGAAAACACCCTTCAATTGCTCCACTCTTTCCTCCCATCGTCCATTCCTACTACAATCAAACGGAAGTTAAAATGAATCGCCTTGGTCGCTTAATTTCACCACATTTCAAGGGGAAGAAGGACGCCACATGTGAGTTTCAAGATAATAAAGCCTTTAAGAATCCATGGAATGCATCCTGGATTTCCAAGATGTTAGCACTTAATGATTGGCTACTCAAGGGGGATTTACATCATATAGTATTTAGAAAATTGGCATTACATAGATCCATTCAGGACCGTTTAATGAATCCCAATTCCCCTATCACACAGTTAGTGATTCTAGGAAGTGGAATCGATCACATAGGTTGGGTCTTTTCAGATAAGTGTGCCTGCTTTGAATTGGATATTGAACCCATGATCACTTTTAAAAAAAAGCTCTTACCAACACTGTACCAAAAGGTACATTTTAATGACTTTGATGCTACTAAGAATGCGTTAGATCAATGTCTTAATCACCAACCTGCATACAATTCCGACAGGCCTAGTTTATTTATCACTGAGGGATTTATTGATTACATACCAAAAGAAAATCTAGTCTCTTTACTATCCCATATGAAGCAGCTTAATCCGGAAAATGAGTGGATGAGCACCCATTTTGATCGTAGTTTACTTAGCCCTAATCAACGCTTTTTCTTTGAGTTTGGTGTACAAATCACAGGAGAACAACTGCAATCCAATTTACCCAAAGAACAAGTCGTCTCCATTGGGTCCGATATTGGATTCGACCTGATTAATGAATGGGCAAATATACCAGAACTGCTGGGCAATCACCGTATTTCTAATGAAGCTAAATTAAACAGAATTGAACGGAAGGTACTGCATCAGAAAAACATGAATGGATGTAGCATTTTACATTTTACGTAAGATAAGGTCGAGTAGCATACTATTATGTAGTATAGTTACATTTCACTTGTTATTTACAAAGATTCCATAAATTAGGTCTTGCCCGTAAACTTGGTTTTAAACGACCGATTAGTAATATTAACCGCAATCATTAGAACAAACTTTTTATTATGGCAACACATGCTAAAACCAACAATGAGATCATTCAACTACAAGTGTTTGTTGGCCTAGCAATTATTGGGCTAAATTTTTTTCTGTATGAATGGTTTGAAGCCATCCGTTACTACGCACTAGCCGCCTCGGTCTTAATCATTGGTATGCCGCATGGTGCATTAGATCACAAAATCTATTTTAAAGCCTTGCATAAAGAAGAAACCGTAAACACTCAGATTGTATTTTATGCAGGATACTTGCTAGTAGTAGCCGTGTACGCCTGGCTTTGGTATGTCCAACCCTTTATAGGATTTGTATTATTTATGTTGTTCACCTTATACCATTTTGGCCAATCCGATACCGAACGGTTACCCTTAAATGGTTTTCTAAAACAGTTATTTATTTTGGCAAGAGGTCTGAGTATAGCCGGGCTCATACTTTTCGG
This sequence comes from Rhodothermaeota bacterium MED-G12, assembly GCA_002457365.1. GTDB lineage: Bacteria > Bacteroidota > Rhodothermia > Balneolales > Balneolaceae > UBA1275. The sequence continues at coordinate 13,060 of NTKP01000020.1, read as the reverse complement.
AAGCGATCCTTTTTATACGTCTAGAATCGTGGAATCGGTCACTGGAATATCACTTATTTCAATCGTATATAACTTTACTACTACAGAAGACCTACGTCTATTTTTTGCCCTAATGTATCCCTGTGTTTTCTTTTTTGGGAGCTTGGTTTCTAAACAAGTACCCTTAAAAAGCTGGTTAAGCTTGGATGCACTCGTGGTTCCAGCCCTGTTCTCATTGGTTGATCCTATCTTCGCCTTTGCCCTTTATTTTGGTTTATGGCACGGATACAATCACACGAAAACCATGCTGGATTTTTTGAGTAGCAAGGATGAACAAATTGGTTTCGGATGGTTCTATAAAGAAACGGCCTTTTTCTCAGCTATCTCTTATATAGGGCTCATCCTAATATATTTTCTGGTTGAAGCATTTGGCGACGAAGCTTTATTGGTCGCTATTTTATTTACTCTGATCAGTGTAATCACCTTACCTCACATGCTTGTGGTAGAGCAAATGTATCGAGCTTTTGATAAAGCAGATGGTGATCGATTGACCTAACTAATTGCATTATAATTAAACGCATGGTCAAAAAAAAAAGCCCCATCAAATGATGGGGCTTTAAAAAGTCAATATAGACTGACCTTATGCCATTGCGTAACCTTCGTCCTCAGACTTAGACTTAGCAATTGCATAAATCATTACTCCGTAACCAGCTTTTGCTAGTACGTCAGCAATTGAATATCCAACTTGGATTGCAACTTGAGTAGAAGCACCTTCCCATCCAAAGAATGGAGCCATGTACACGATTGGGTAGAAGCCCCAAGTCGCTAACAATAGAAATTTGATGTTTCTGTATAATACAGCAGTTTTACCTTCTTTTTCAGCAGCAGCTGCACCCAACTCATTCCACAATGTATACACAATGTATACGAAAGGAAGAGTACTCAAGAAGCCCCAAAGACCTCTCATACCCATCACAGAAGTTTCGTCCGTGATAAGTTCACCTGGGTAACCCAAAGCAATCATCAAGAACGCAGCTATTACCATGTTGGTAAGCATACCTTCTTTTTTTGCACCCGTTAGACCCATTACCAACAACAATTCTACTACTAGTAGAGGTACTGTTAGTAACCAATCCACATAACGGTAAGCGTCATTGAATGGTTTACCTGAGGCAACGTAGTTACCACCTTCAAGAACATAGGCAGCTTCCCACGAACCAAAAATTCGTAGATAATGATAAGCAGCGATACCTACTACTAGAGTAGAAACCACTAAAGAAATACGATACTTGGGAGCTACCCGGTCTCTAGCGAGTACAAAAAAGACGCCAGAAAAAATCATCGATGCAATTGCAAACGACAACATGTTGTAGACCAGGGAGTATTGACCAATTGTCAGTTCCATGTATTCTCCGTTTAGTTAAAGATTTGTTTAAATATAACGATTCCTTTTTCCCCATTAGTTCCCAAATATAACAAAGAAATTGAACGTGTCGCTGAAAAAAGCGCTTTCAGTTTTAACCCTAAGATTATTTAGTTAACTGATTGAAGTGCAATAGCTTATATGTTTAACTATGCGCTTAGCATCGTCCTCATAAAAGTTTTTACTATTTTATTGCTAGTAAATATTTTTAAAAAAATACCACTTGACAAGTTTTTTTGTGCGAGAACAGCTCACATATTCCCATAACTAATGTCACTGCAATACCTTCAGACTTCGTAGATATAGAAACCTTGCCCTGTTTTATTTCCTAAGTGGCCATTATCTACCATCTCTCTAAGTAAAGGACACGGGGTGTATTTATCATCTTGAAAGCCCTTATGTAGTACATTCATTATGTTTAAGCACACATCTAAGCCAATAAAATCAGCCAGTCGCAAAGGCCCCATCGGATGCGCCATTCCTAAGGTCATTACCTGATCTATAGCTTCTTTCTCAGCCACCCCCTCATGTAGTGCATAAATCGCTTCATTAATCATAGGCATGAGTATTCGATTACTGACAAATCCGGGAAAGTCATGGACTCTGATCGGTGTCTTGCCTAGCTCGCTTGTAAGTGATTCAACCGTTTTGAATGTCTGCTCACTTGTTTTATTCCCAAGTATTATTTCGACTAAACTCATTACAGGAACCGGATTAAAGAAATGCATTCCGATCATATTCTCTGGGTGAGTTATACCCTCTGCTAATTCAGAGATGGATATCGAGGAAGTATTAGTAGCAAATATAGTTTGTTTGAGGCGCTTGGAGTCAATACCCTGTTCTATTTGGCTCCAAATCTGTTTTTTTAGTGATAATTGTTCTGGAACTACCTCTAAAACCATATCAGCCCCAGATACAGCTTGCTTAGTATCAGTAAATGTCTGTATACGGGCTAGACTAGCACCCACCTCAATTGGCTTAATCTTCTGTTTTTCAGCCATGCGGGTCAAATTTTTTTCGATTGTTTGAAGAGCCATTCTAAGCTGTTCTTCACTACTGTCCATTAATTTTACAGGAAAGCCTGCCATCGCACACACATGCGCGATTCCATTACCCATCGTACCTGCTCCAACAATTGTTATGGAATGTATGTGTTGATTATGCATTTGCGCCTCACCAATTTTTATTGAATTTGTGTAGTATTAATAATGCTAAGTGTATGTATTCAGTGTGTGCGATTTAGGCTATGTTTTATGCTTTGCTAAATTATATGAAACAATCCGTACATTTTAATTCATACCTAGACTCACTACTTTCTATCTGTTAATCCTATCCAAATAGTCCGTCAAATTCAACCTTTATATCTGTACCTATGAATACGCTTGTTAAATTTGCTCTTTTCATCGCCCTTCTATTTTTAGGTGTAGCAATTACCGCATTTTATTGGACATTTTGGAAGCCTTTACCCAATTACGAAAGTAGTAGCGAACATGTTGCTTTAACCAATACAGTTGATATTTTTTGGGATGATTTTGGTGTGCCACACATCTACTCTACGGATGAAACTGATTTGTATTATGCAATGGGCTATGTGCACGCACAAGATCGGTTGTGGCAAATGACCCTTTCCCAACTTGCTATGGAAGGACGATTTGCTGAGTTCTTTGGTGAAGATTTGGTTTCATTGGATCAGTACCAACGCACATTAGGATTTTGGAACACAGCAAAGAAAATTGAAGAACAACTAAGTGATAAAGAAAGGATTATTCTGGAAGCTTACTCAAAGGGCGTGAACACCTTTATTCAAACACATAGCGACCGTCTACCAGTGGAATTTGCCCTTACTGAAATGACTCCAATTAGCTGGACTATTACACATTCTATTGGATTAACTCGACTCATGGCTTGGGATTTAAACCTGAGCTGGTGGAGTGAGCTTATGTATCAAGATTTGTCTCAAAAACTGCCCCCTGAAGATTTAAAAGCAATTATGGTAGCGTGGTCCGAAGGTTTACCCACTACCTTAACTAATCAAGAAAGTCAGTCACTGTTAGGACTGTTGGACTTGGAATGGCAACGCCGAGATGTAATGGAAGTTGGTGGGTCTGCTGTAGGAAGTAATGCATGGGCTATTGATGGATCTAAGACAACTACGGGATATCCTATTTTAGCAGGTGATCCACATCTAGGCTTAGATATGCCAGGGAAATGGTATGAAGTTCACGCTCACCTAAATGGAAAAAATGTTTCTGGGGTAAGCTTAGCCGGTTTACCGGGTATTGTACTTGGCCAAAATGATGATTTGGCATGGAGCTTTACCAATATTATGGCCGATGATACCGATTTCTATTTGGAAATGGTGAACCCTCAAGATCGAGGTCAATACAGAAGAGATACTACTGAAGGCTTGGCTTACCTACCGTTTGATGTGAGAAGAGAGCGAATCAAAATTAAAGATGCCAGTGATCAATTTTTTGATATTCGATCTACGATTCATGGGCCAGTTATTAGTGATATTTACCCTACAGATGCTCTAGTGAACAATCAGGTAATTTCTATGCGATGGACTGGACACGAGATTAGTCATGAAATAAAGAGTATGTATGGAATTAATTGGTCAACGAATATTGAAAGCTTCCAAAATGCTTTAAAAGATTATGGCGCACCAGGGCAAAACATAATGTATGCAGATAATAGCGGCAATATTGCCATGTTTAGCGCGGCCAAATTACCTATTCGAAAACATGACCCCTTGCTCTTACGGCCAGGTTGGGATCCAGACTATGATTGGCAATCTTGGATACCTTTTGAGGAACTTCCTTTCATCATCAATCCAAAAAAAGGGTGGATTGCCAATGCCAACAATAAAATAACGACCGCTGCTTACCCTCATTACATTGCAAGCTTTTGGGAACCCCCTTCACGCATCCAACGACTAGAGGAATTAATTACAGCAGATAGCCTGTTTTCCATGGATAAAGTAGCTGAGCATCAAACCGATGTTTTTTCTCATTTTGCATCATCTCTTACACCCACCATAGTTAACTACATTGAATCCCAACAAGAGTATGACTTTAGTATTGCGCTGAGTTACCTTAAAAATTGGGATTATAACTATACAAAAAATTCCACCGCTGCATCTATATTTGATGTTTTTTTCCTACGATTAACTGAAAATACCCTCTTAGATGAATTTGGCGATGATAGCTACCGCCACTTTGTTCGTCATGAGTTAATTCCGGTTCGTGTGATGCCGTATCTAATTGAAACCAACAGCAGACTATTTGATAATGCATTAACAAGCGAGGTGGAAACTATTGAAGAGGTAATAATAAAGAGTATGCAGGAGACTATCTATTATCTGAGTGATTTATATGGTCCTGAACCTTTTGAGTGGCGATGGGAACAATTACATACTATTCGGTTTTCTCCACCCTTATTCAAGGAAGCAGCACAAGATTCTTCTGCTCCCAAGGCTCTCAAACTAGTGGTAGATAACATTCTAAGCCACGGACCATTTCAGGTCCCAGGGCATGGTATGTCTATAAATAACGGACAATACAATTGGGATACCCCCTTTGAAATGGTACTAGGAGCCTCGGTTCGAAGAATAGTCAACCTTGCCGACCTACGATTTTCCCGAAGTATTTTACCCACTGGGCAATCAGGTAACCCTTTTTCTTCTCACTTTGGTGATCAAACTTCATTATGGCTAGAGGGCCGTTATAAGGAATTAGTACAAGATAGCTCCTACGTTAAACTTAGTAATTGGCGACATATGCAATTGATTCCAGTTCAGTAATTATTTATAGTCCATAACTCGAATTACAGATAGTTACCCATACCCAGTTACCCCCGTATGAAAGAAGGTTTATACTCATTTTCAGTCATCTTACTTGTATTCATTCTACTGGCTAGCTTTAGCACAGCGCAAGACAAGCCAAGCCCATTAACCCGTGAAGAAGTAACTCAGCAAGATCCCTCCCTACATGCATCTGGAGTAAAAATTGACCCCGAAATTTTACTCCAACAACTGACCCCACGACAACGTGTAGCCCAACTCTTTTTCGCGCCAGTTTATGGGAATTATATGGCACAAGGTAGTAGCTCTAGACTGGCTATTGAACGCTTAATTACCGAACAAGAAATTGGCGGGCTAATAATGATGAGTGGAGATATTTATGGACAGGCGGCCTTGATTAATGATCTACAAACTTTGAGTCGTATTCCATTGTGGATAACACAGGATATGGAATTTGGTGCGGCTATGCGTATTCGTGGCTCGACGCGAATAACACCTGCAATGGGTGTGGCAGCCACTGGAGATATTCGGAATGCTTTTATGAAGGGTAAAATTACTGCCAAAGAAGCAAAGGCCGCTGGTGTACATCAAATATTTGCACCCGTCTTAGATGTGAACAATAACCCAAAAAATCCAGCCATTAACATACGTTCGTTTTCGTCCCACCCAAAACTTGTATCCGAATATGGGACGGCCTTTATTCAGGGAATACAAAGTGAGGGTTTAGTTGCAACCGCAAAACACTTTCCAGGTCATGGCGATACCGAAACAGATTCCCATTTAGACCTTCCAGTAGTGCCACATGATTACGCTAGATTAGACTCGGTTGAACTAATTCCTTTTTCCGCTGCTATTGAAGGGGGTGTCCAAAGTATTATGACAGCCCATATATCCTTCCCACAGCTATCGGATAGTGTTGGTCTACCAGGCACCTTAGATCCCCGAATTTTGACCGATATACTCAAGGATTCTTTAGGGTTTGAAGGTGTTATTGTCACTGACGGCCTTGGCATGAAAGGTATCTCCAACTACTTTTCGCCAGGAAAAGCAGTCTTAGCTGCACTAAAAGCCGGTGCGGATCTCATGCTTATGAGCCCTGACGTCACTACGGCTATTGATGAGGTGATGGCAGCAGTTGAAGCTGGAGAGTTAGGGATGGAACGGGTTGATGAATCCGTTTTAAAGCTTCTGAATTGGAAAGCATCCCACGGATTATTCGAATCCAATGGCGAAGTAGCTTTGGACAAGATAGCTGACATCATTTCCTCACCAGTACACATAGCGGAATCCAGGAAAATTGCACAACAAAGCATTACCGTGCTCCGGAATGAGTCTAATATTCTACCTATTAATCCCTCACGCTACCCAAAATTAACCCTAGTAAATTTAAGTGATTCAGAGATAGGTAGTCCTGAGAGTAGTTTTATACGGGGAGTCAGAGAACATCATCCCGATGTTAGTTACTTCGAGCATGACTCCAGAACGACCAATTCAGAAGAACTCAGAATCATTCGACAGGCCAGAAATTCAGATCTTGTGGTACTGGGAGCTTTTACCCGTATTCGAGTAGGGCAGGATTTACAATTGAATTCAACGCAAGCCAATTTTGTACGAAAACTTCTTGCTAGTCGTACCCCTATCGTTACTGTTCTGTTTGGGAACCCCTATCTGATCAGTTCAATAAAGCAATCTGAGGTGCAAGTCATTGCCTGGTCCAATACCTCTGTGCAAAGCGAAGCCGCTGCCGCAAGTCTATTTGGAGCTACGGATGTTAACGGCCGGTTACCTATTGACATACCTCCTACCTTTGGACTAGGAGATGGAATACATATTCCAAAAAGCACCCTCCATTTTGGCATGGCTGAGGAAGCGGGGATGCTCTCAGGAAAATTAGCTAAAATTGATGGTATTATGCACGATGCAATAAAAGATTCGGTATTTCCAGGAGGAGTCGTTGCAGTGGTGAAAGATGGCATTTTAGTATACAATAAAGCTTTTGGATATGTTGACTATGAAAAGCTAACACCCGTGCAAACCAACACCCCCTATGATTTAGCAAGTGTCACAAAAATACTAGCTACCACAACAGCTATTATGCACTTAGTGGATCGTGGTTTACTTGATCTCGACACACCTGTTAGTCAATATGTTTCTGAATTTCGAGTTGATGATAAGGCAGGCATTACCATTAGAGATTTATTGAATCACGAATCAGGACTACCTGCTTTCAAAGTATATGTAGATCAATTACAGGATAGAGCATCCATTATAGAGGCCATTAAGAATGAGCCTTTAGAATGGAGCCCAAATCAAAAGTATGTCTATAGCGATTTAGGATTAATTCTCTTGGCCGAAATTATAGAACAAGTGAGCGGTCAACGCCTTGATTCCTATGTTCGTTCTCAGTTACACTATCCTATGGGCATGTTTTCAACCTTTTTTACTCCCAAGAAAGTAGGCCGCTGGTACGCGCAATCCATCCCCCCCACTGAGATAGATACCCTCTTTAGAATGGAATTGGTACAAGCAGATGTTCATGACGAAAGAGCCTATTATATGGATGGTGTAGCTGGACATGCTGGCTTATTTTCAAATAGTATTGACATCGCAAAGTACATCACTTTTTTAACCAACAAAGGGTTTTATACTGGGCAACGCTTTATTTCTTCCGAACGTATCGATGAATTTACGTCTACACAAGAATCCCTGAGTAAACGAGGCTTAGGATTTGACAAAAAATCTAGATCAGGATTTAGCTCCGCAGGTACTCGTATGAGTCCAGAATCATTTGGACACACTGGATTTACCGGCACTTCTTTTTGGGTAGATCCAGAACACCGTTTAGGGGTCATAGTCTTAACAAATCGGGTCCATCCTTACCGCTCATATGGGGCAAGAATAAGTAGAATTCGGGCAGCTGTTGCTGATGCAGCTTACGAATCCATGGAGCGATAGAATGAGTAGCACCTTACTTTATAGTTATCAGCCCTATTCTAATAAACCAGGACATTGTGTTATTGAAAGCCAAGAAGGCGACTTATATCTAGGCTTTAGAATAGAATCAGCTTCCTTTCCTACTACTATTTCCGCAGTGCAAGCAGGAGTTGTACAATGTCTAATGCATGGCCAACAACCAACCGTAATATATTATGCCAATCCGGCATTAAGTGGTCTTGAGAACTGGATAAACACTCTTTCATTGAAACCTGAGCAAATACCTGAACAAAAATTACAGGAAAAAGCTGCAGAGATTCAGAAACAGAACCAACAATGGTTACACTCGGACACCTTAGATTCGAGTAAGAAACCAACGATTACTTCTATTAAACCGATACCACTTGAGAACGTTGGTCTCTTAGAGCTTTCTAAACAACTACATAGTTTAGGAAACGAAAATAGTGAATCACGGCCCGTTTTCTCAAAAAGTCAAATGGAACAACTCAAGCATGCATTGGTTAATGTGTGCAAACTTGCAGTATGTCCTGAATCAAATTTTCCAGTGGGAGCCCTACTTTGGACTAATCTCGGGGTATTTCCAGGGGTAAATGTTGAATTTCAAGATTGGTCACTGGGATTATGCGCTGAAAGAACGGCTTTAATAAATGCTTTAAGCTACGGTGCTGATGAGTTTTTTGGGATATTCGTTCATGCCATTGATGGTGATTTTAGTACACCATGTGGATCTTGCCGTCAAATTTTGAGTGAACATATGCTATTTTCCAAGCTGTTTTGTCTCAATAAAGATCACACTTGGTCGGAATATTTTATTCATGATTTACTCCCTCACCCCTTTTATACCGACTCATTAGCCAAGTTTTAGCCAAAATTAAAGCTAAATATTGTCTCATTTTTTTATGAATAGAGATTATTTATCCTAATTGTTCAAATTTTGTATGAATTCACCTAAAATCTGCGTTTATTGTTCATAAATGCCATTATTTATAAAGAAAAAGTATTTTTTCTGTTGATTCAATGATTCTGAATCAATAGTTTAGGTCATTCTTTAAAGAATATTCATTAACTAAAACATAACGGAGTAATAATGAGTAGAGTAAGTGAATTACAAACATTAGTAGAATCAGTATCATCAGAAATGGAAAAGTTCTACGAAAAAGGAAACAAAGCAGCTGGTACCAGAGCAAGAAAAGGTCTTCAAGATCTGAAAAAATTAGCTCAGGACATTCGTTTAGAGATTCAATCTAAGAAAAATGATGCCTAATCCATTTTGAGATTACTCACGAAAAGCCGCATATCCTGCGGCTTTTTTTTTGACTTTGCTTTGGTGTAGATTTTGGCTGGAGTGGCAATATGTACCTTAAAGCCTAACATCATACAGTTAATTTATACAGTTAATTCATTAAGTTAATTCATACAGTTAATAAAGTAAGAGCCTATGTTTTGTTCTCATCGTCCAATACTACTGCTAATTGGATTATTTGGTTGCATAGTCAGTCTTTCTTGTACAAAAACACATGACTGGAACGCCACATTCAATGAAGCGGGAATGGTTAACGTTCAAAAACTTGATTCTACTATAAAGGTCAGTCTAGCCTACTCCACTCCCAATAATGTACTCGGTTACGACATTTATGGAGATTTAGAAGAAGCTTATCTTAGACCAGAAGCGGCTAACAAGTTAGTCTTAGCTCAAAAAAAATTACAGGCATATAATGCATCTTATTCGTTGTACATCTTCGATGCGACGCGCCCACGTCGAATACAACAAAGATTATGGGATGAATCTGACCTTCCTATTGAAGAGCGGAGTAAATATATAGCACATCCTCAGCGAGGTTCAATACATAACTACGGAATGGCCATAGATCTTGGCATTTGGGTTGATGGGCAAGGATTGCTTGATATGGGTACTCCTTTTGATGATTTTTCAGTGCGTTCACATATAGATTCGGAAGATTCATTATTAAATGTGGGCGCCTTAAAACCTACTCAGGTTCAAAATAGACGACTCCTTCGTAAGATTATGACTTCATCTGGTTTTTTGAGCTTATCTTCTGAATGGTGGCACTTTGATGCGATGGAACGAAGCGCCACTAAAGAGCAATTTGATATTATAGAGTAAACAAAACGATATAGCTGGAATACTGTTTGGAGTAAAGTGGTTGTATTTCTTGTTTTTTCCTGAATTCGCTCAGTCAATGCTAAGTCAATCTTTTATTTTCACGATGTATGCCAAAATCTAGTTTAGTTAGCCGTATGCTCTATTATTACCTCAAGCATACCGAAGCTACTTATAGAAAACCCATTGATCCTGCTAGAGAAAATATCTCGTTGTATCCCCCAAAAAAACTATGCTCAAATTACAGCATTGAATTAAAAAAAAATACTGAAGGTAGGATATGGATTTGTGAGACCCAAACTGCCGAAGATGATGATTCCACCATACTTTATTTTTATGGAAGTGGACTTATTCAAGGGCCAAGAAAACAACATTGGAAATGTATCGAGGATTTACTGCAACGTGGCGTACCAAGAATTGTACTGGTAGAAGCCCCTCTATTTCCCTCTCATACGATTTCTTCCATATTGGATTGGTGTCTAGAAACAACTATGGAGATCGTACATGAACTCGTGATTAAAGAAAACCGATTGAAAATGTTAGGTGAGGGCTCAGGTGCATGGTTAGCCTATAATATGCTACATAATTTTGAAAAAGAGCACCTACTTAAAGTTGATGAACTTATTCTATTATGCCCCTGGTTAGATGCTTCATTAAGTAATCCTTGGATTGATGAAGTCGAAGTTTTGGATCCCATTAACAATCGCTCAGAATGGACACGCTTAGGAGAAATCTGGCAGAGTCAAATTCCCTCAGCTTTGGAAAATGAAACAGCAGATGGCATTCTTAAAAATCCCACTAATCCTCTAGCTCCTATTTATATGGATCTCCGGAAGACCCCACCTACTCGGGTATACACAGCGGAATATGATATTTTCAAAGCAGACGCAGTAAAACTTCGCCAAAAGGCCGCCTCAGAACCGGTTATTTTTAATTATTATGAGTATGAAAAAATGATCCATTGTTGGTATCATTATGATCTGCCAGAATCCAGAGTATTATTAGATCAATTAGCCGCTACCCTAACCCAGCCTATGAGCGAATGGGAAAAAACAGCTGAACTAGATGGTAAATTCTGGTAATTAGTGTTTTTTCAATAAAAGCGCTTGCATAGCTCCACTTAGGGCTCTATTATCACAAAGTTATCGAGTGAAATTAAACCTAATTTGTTCACAATGAATATGAATGAGTATGATGCAATTGTTGTAGGAACTGGTATAAGTGGAGGTTGGGCAGCAAAGGAATTAACAGAAAATGGATTAAAAACCCTCGTTTTAGAACGGGGACGTATGATTGAGCATGTCAAAGACTATCATACTGCTCATTTGGATCCTTGGGATATGGATCATGGAGGCCGCCCTACCAAGGAAGAATTAAAGAGGCAGTACAAGCAAAATCGCACGGGCTATACAACAGACCGAGCCAACAGCCATTTTTTCGTAGATGACATTGAGCATCCGTATAATGAAAAAAAGCGATTTGATTGGATGAGGGGATATCATGTTGGAGGTCGTTCTTTGATGTGGGGCCGTCAAACCTATCGTCTTAGTGATATTGATTTTGAGGCCAATGAAAAGGATGGTTATGGAGTTGACTGGCCTATTCGATATGCCGAAATAAAGCCATGGTATGATTACGTAGAGGAATATATTGGGGTTAGTGGTGAAAATTTAGGTCTCAAACAACTTCCTGATGGAATATTCTTAAAGCCCATGGAACTTAATTGTGTAGAAGAGGTCCTTAAGGAACAATTACAAGAAAAATATACCGATCGCCTACTTACTATTGGCCGTGTAGCCCATATCACAGAAGGTACTAAAGAAGGCCTGGGACGAGTCAGTTGCCAATACCGCAATCGGTGTATGCGAGGCTGTCCTTATGGCGCTTATTTTAGCAGTAATTCATCTACCCTTCCCGCTGCAGACAAAACAGGCAATATGACCTTAATGCCCAATTCTATTGTTCATGAGGTTATGTATGATGAAAGTACGCAACGAGCTACAGGAGTTCGGGTTATTGATACCGAAACTATGGAGCATTATGAATATCGTGCACGGGTTATTTTCCTGTGCGCATCCGCAATTGCATCAACCAGTATACTTATGCAATCTAGATCGGCCCGTTTCCCTAATGGAATGGGGAATGATTCTGGTGAATTAGGCCATAACATAATGGATCACCATTTAGGGGTAGGTGCATCTGCTACTACAGATTCATTTAGGGATAAGTATTATATCGGGCGCCGTCCAAATGGGTTTTATATTCCTCGCTTTAGAAACTTAGACTCGGGGACTAAGGTTGCTGATTTTATTCGAGGGTATGGATACCAAGGGGGAGGATCAAGAAGTAATTGGTCGGAAAATATTCAAGAATATCAGTACGGCAAGGCCTTTAATGAAGCTCTTCTTGAACCTGGAGGATGGTCGATAGGGATGGGTGGATTTGGAGAGTTTTTGCCCTATCACGATAATAAAATGACGCTTGACTATGAAAAACTGGATAAATGGGGATTACCCACAGTAACCTTTGACGCTGAGTTTAAAGACAATGAACTCAACATGCGGAAAGATATGATGAATCAAGCGGCTGAAATGCTAGATAGAGCAGGCTTTAGTTCTATATCAACCTTTGATAATCCTGGTGGACCAGGGTTGGGAATTCATGAAATGGGTACAGCTCGAATGGGTAAAGACCCTAAAACCAGTGTCCTAAACAAATACAATCAAGTCCATTCCGTCCCAAATGTGTTTGTAACCGATGGTTCATTCATGACCTCATC
>NTKP01000002.1 GCA_002457365.1 Rhodothermaeota bacterium MED-G12 | reverse complement strand
GGTGCAAAAGGTCATGCTTTAGGTCATGCCAATTCAATTAACGTATCCGGTGCGGAGTCAATTTTTTGGAATCCAGCTGGTATGGCCGTTAAAAATTCAGGTGATTCATATAATTCTAGCTTTATAAGTATCACAGAATACTTTGCTGACGTTGATATTTATGGAGCTGGTATAGTGGTACCTGTTGGTGAAAATGAAGGGCAAAGTTTAGGAATAGGGCTTCATTTTGTTGATTATGGTCGTATGGATGTAACTACAGTTGAACTCCAAGATGGTACAGGAGCAACTTTTGGTGCCCACGATTTGAGTATAGGTATCTCATATGCTCAAAAGTTAACAGACTCTTTTCATTTTGGTGGTTCTGTCAAATTAATCCAACAGAAAATCTATGATATGTCTGCTGAAGCTTTGGCAATAGATTTGGGATTCTTGTTGAAGACAAATTATTTAAACGGCTTAACTATTGGGGCATCGATCACTAATTTTGGTAGAGATATGCAAATGTCTGGCATAAACTCGGAAACATATGTTGATTTAGATCCAAAAAGTGAGGGAAACAATGAGGGAATAATTGGGAATGTAAAATTAGATAATTGGGAATTACCTTTGTCATTCAAATTTGGTTTTATGGCACCAGCTATAAAAACGAAGAATCTTGAGCTATTACTCATGAGTGAAGTACAACAAACTAATGACAATAAATTAAATATAGATTCAGGTGCTGAATTAAGTTATATATCGAATACGGTAAAATTTCATATGAGAGCTGGCTATAAAGATTTATTGCTAGGAAATAATGTTGATTCACATTTTACATATGGTACTGGTTTAACTTTAAAAACCTCTACAGGTATAGGAATTGGTGTTGATTTTGCACAAGTGCCATTTGAGTATTTAGGTCAAACATCTATTATAGATGTAAAGCTTTACTTTTAGGTGAAAACCATTTCTGTAAGTCTTAAATAACAAGTTGGATGAAACTGAAAAGCTTGTTAGTACTATCTTGGTTAATATTAGGTTGCACAGAGCCATCTTATATTGACCGTGATTTTTTGGTTTTATTTAGTGTTGATGGTGTAGAACGTACAGTTTACGACTTTGAAAGTTCTTATGTAGCCCATCTTATCTCTACTGGAAAAAATGATTCTAATAATGAACGTGAAGTTCATTTGGCTAAAATGATTGATGATATATTATTGGCTAATTCTGCTATTAATAAAGGATTGAAGAATCATCCTATCTATCAAGCTGCAGTTGATTATCAGAAGAGAAAATCTATGATTGATAATTACTTCGTTGATGAAATGGATGAAAAGTTAGAACCTCTCACTGACGATGAAATTAGGCTAGCTTATGCAAAAAAACAGAGAACAGTCTATGTGAGGCATCTTTACTCAAAGAATAAAGATGAAATACAACAAGCATATGACTCATTAGAGTCAGACATAAATTTTGTTGACTTAGCAAATAAATTCTATAAAACGTTAGATTATGACTCTTCAGCAGGTTATCTAGGTCCAGTAAATTATTTTGGTGTGGATGATGTATTTGCCGAAGCCGCATATTCAACTAATGAAGGGGAATACTCAAAACCTATTAGAACTAGGTTGGGTTATCATATTATATTTGTTGATCATATTACATTTCCAGCTATTTTGGCAGAGGATGAGTATCAGTACCGCAAGCAAGGTATTGAGAGTCAACTTAGATTACGTAAACAGCAATTGATATCAAATGATTATATTTATGAATTAATGAGTGAATTAGATGTTCAAACTAATACTCAAAATTTGATAGAGTTACGTGAAATAATTTCAAATCTAGATAATAATAGTATCGTACAAGAAACAGTTAATCCAGAAAACTCTGAAGTAATTTGGACAGATAACAGAATAAAAAAATTAACAAATTCTTTCGATGGTAATGCGGTGCTGACAACGTATGAATTAGATGGACAATTACAAGTCTTTAGTTTTGGCGAGTATCTAAACTGGTTACCGTATTTATCTTTTCAAGAGTCTAAGTTAAGACTGGGAGCTTCTGTTGGTAGAGGTTTAAGAAACCAAGTTTTATATGAATTGGCTCAAAAAAGAAATTATGATGAAGATGATCGAGTAAAACAAAAAGTCGAAAAAAGGGCAGTGGAAATATTGTCAGAACTTAATCAGTATCAAATGAGTATACAAGCTATCAAAGATACTACATTTTTAATAGTTCCTGAATCTTTTAGAGATCGTTTAATATCATCTAAAAACTTATTATTACAGGCTGAATATTGGAAAATACCTGTAAGTAGTATGGAAGAAGCAATGAGTGTAAAAAATAAAATTGAACAAGGGATTAGTCCGATTGTATACCCAGGTTACCAAAGGGTGGACTTCTCATCTATTGATAATAGTGAAAGTGATTATGATCTAGTACGAAAAAGTCTCATTGAAACGCCGATAATTGCATCATCCAGTCAGACCGGTTGGATGGTAATACAGGTGAACAAGCGTGAGATCACTGAGATTGATACTGAAACTAACGTAAATAATTTACAACGATCTTTCAAAGTGTTTAGCAAAATCCAAACTGAACTTGATAGCCTGCGTAGTCAAGCAAATATTGATATTAATACCGAATTGTTTGAGGAAATGTACAAAATTTGGTCTCCTTCAAACATGTAAATGAATTTAATCCAGGCGTTGAGTTTGCACAAATTGCTGATAATATTTTTGTGCTTTTATAGTATCACCTTCCAATAAATAATATCGAGAGTAATTATAAAATAATCGCGGTGCATTTGGAGTACGGCGTTCAGTCTCTTTTAACCAATATTTGGCTTGTTTAGTATTCTCATTTAAGAGATATAAAGAGGCAAGTAAATCAAAATATCGTGTATCCAGATTTCCATCGTTGATAACTTGATGTAACATATTAATTATATATGCCTTATTCTTTCCACTGTTAAGTGTAAATTCGATACTACTTTCAATTAAATTTTGATGTCGAAGTTGCCATTTAAGTAAATCGTAGGAATGTTGAACAATAGCTAAGGTATCAGCTTTTAAATAGGCTTTAGCTATTACTTCAGTCAGTGCTAGAGGGACAAATACTTGCTGTTTAGAGGCGACAGCTGCTATTGAGTCAATATAGCTGATGTTCAAATAAGACCGATAGATACGCTCAAAGACCTGCAGTTCATTATCGATAGTAACATTCTTTACAAAAGGGTAACCTACTAAAAGTCGGGCAATACTAATTTCTGCATATGCTTTTTCAAAGGTGCTAATCTCTGAAGGTGGGCCAATTGGATTCGGATTTAGGAAGCTTTGTAGCTTTGGGAGGAGTGATATAGCCTCAAAAAAAGTATTCGCTATAATTTTATGTCCCCGATCGTTCGGATGCAAGTGATCTATAAACAAGCTTGTATCTTCTATTTTTCTGGTTGATGCGTTCCGTAGCACAGCTTGAATAGGTACCAACTCGGCCGAAGTCTCTTGGGTAATGTTTGTAAGAATATGGTTCATTTCTTCAGGTGCACGAAAACGGGTACCATCAAGCTCTTTGGCTTGCAGAAATAAGGTAGAAGCTTCATCAACGAGTCCTTCTTCGTAGGTAGCTTGAGCTTGCTCATATAAAGCCAAAACGTCTGGATTATCACTCAAAGGAGCTTGATCCATGAGATTGGATGCTAATGTACCCAAGAAAATTGGTATCCCATTTTTATCAAAGCGTTTAACAATATCGCTCATATTCGAGCGATACTGCTCTATCCCATGACGATAAATGTCAGACTCTACTGGGATATCTGATTCACTTATCACCTTTGCCATCATAGTACGACGTTCGCTAGTATCCTGATTTTCGCCAACTAGTTGTAGCGTGTTCTCAAGGAATTGATATACACGCCAGTCCTTAAGCCATAAAATCAATCGCTTTAGTCCGATCGAATTGGTAAAACCAAACTGTGTAGTGGCTGCCCCAAAAGACCCATAATATTCATTATGTCCTGCATATATAATAACTGCATCGGGTTCATAGGGAAAGACTCGTTTGGCCAAATCATGAATCACATATGAGTTGACCGCGGTCATACCTAAATTAATTACTTCTACCGACAAACCTTGTGTGTTCAGTAAAAGTTTTTGTTTTAACTGGTCTGCGAAGCTAGTATAAAAATTATACGGAAATCCTTCGGCACTCGACCCGCCAAAGACAAATATCCGAAAGGTATTTTGCACCTTTTCTTTTCGAAACGCATTTGGGGCAATTTTAGGAACAAAAGAAGGAAAGTATCGTTCAATAAATTTTGAATTTGCAATCAGATAATCCGGCGTATTTGGGGCCTCAATGAAAAGATCTTGTTTTTCCGATTCGTAACCGCCTAGTCTTAAAGACATTTCAGTTAACAGTAAAATGATAATCGGAGTAAATAAAGTAATGAGCCAAAAGACAGTATTTTTCGTCGCTTTGTGCATATAGAAGGTATTTAAGCGGGTTTGTATATACCAAATGTACTCGAATTTTAAACCAATAAAAAAGCCCCAAGTGATAAATGACTTGGGGCTTTGTATTTAAAATTATTTGAAATCTGCCGATTTACTCTTCTATTGGTGGAGCGTTAGTTTGTGACAGCGCAGCTTCTAAGCTCGGCATTACTTCAGCAGCAAATCGTTCAAGTTCAGCCTCAATTGGTACAAATTCTCTTTTACCAATTTCGAGCATGTCTTTGTGCATCTGAGTAGGGGCATGTGTTGAAGTGAAAAGTCCCCTCATTCCAATAAACATACGGTCGTTTGGAGTAGGAGCATTTATTTCACCAATTTCGTTCTTAGCTTCACTTCCCTCTACGAGTTCTTGTAGTTCAAGCATTTGCATGTGTGCCTCATGTAACTCTTTTTCTAACTCAGTAGATGGATTAAGAGCTAGACCATGTGCTGTTCGCATTGCCTGAAGGTGAGACATATGCTTTTGAAGCATTTGGCCAAATTGAGTTAATTCTCGCTGAAACGAGGTAAGTTCATTTTGGAAAGCAAGCATTTCATTAAAGCTTGGACCAGGAATGCTAGCTTCACGTAGAGGAACTACTTCGAATTCAATAGGATCATCTAGAGTGGTTACTACACCAGCTTCAACTTTGGCTAAATGTGCGGTATAGGTACCTGGTACAGCCATGAAACCGCCACCAAACCATCCACCTCCACCACCGCGACGAGCAAGGGAAACCACATTCTGAGAAGCTAAACGAAGATTCCATGTGGCTCTATTAAGTCCTTTTCGAGCAGAACCTTTTAGAGTTTGAATCACATTTCCGTTCGCATCTGCTATGCTAATACGAATGTATGGAGCTGTCTCTCGCATTTCTTCTTCCAGTGCATCCCAACCTGGGAATGGAATGTCTTGATCGGCTGCAATGGCCCGCTCGGATTTCATTCGTTCTGCTTTTTTGGTAGTTAAACCATCCTTTAAATAGTAAGTAAAGGTAGCTCCAAATTCTGGATTTTTAGCCGTGAAGAAAGAGGCTCCAGGATCAATTTCAACCGCACGTGGCATAAACCATTTAGCAGGACGTGTTGGGAATAAGTCAGCGTCTTTAGCCAGTGTTTCCTTCGAGATTTCCCGCAATGGACTTATGTCATCTATAATATAATACCCTCGGCCAAAGGTAGCTGCTACCAAGTCGTTCTCTCGTCGTTGTATGGTGATATCACGTACCGATATGGTCGGTAGACCAGTATTAAATTCTATCCATTCTTTCCCACCATCAACGGTGAAATACACCCCGAATTCCGTGGCTGCAAATAAAAGATTAGGTGCTACATGATCCTGAACGACTCTCCAAACAAGGTGGCGCTCGGGTAAATCACTAGAGATTATGGACCAAGATTTTCCACGATTGGTACTTTTGATGATATAGGGATTAAAATCTCCATACTTATGATTGTCCAAGGCAGCATATACGGTATTGACATCATGTAAATCAGCCCGAATATCATTTACAAAAGTGGTTGCTGGAATACCTTTAATGCTACCTACTTCAATTTTGTTCCAATTTTCTCCACCATCTTCACTTACCTGAATAATTCCATCATCGGTACCCACGTAAAGTAATCCTTCTTGTAAGGGCGATTCTCCCAATGAGGTGATGGTGTTATAGTCAGACATAGCATTCATGTCCCAGGCATTATCCCAACTTTGAATGCGTCCCATAATAGGAAGATTCATTCGTTCTTGATTACGAGATAAATCTCCAGATATCGGAGTCCAAGAATCACCTCTGTCATCAGAGCGCCACACTCTGTGAGAAGCAAAATACAGTCTAGTTGGACTGTGTGGACTAACTAAGATAGGAGCATCCCAATTGTATCGTTCATAATCTTCCCCTTCAAGGGGTTGTGGCTGGATGAATGTAACGGTTCCGGTTGCACGATCAATACGATGTAGACCACCTCTTTGTGTTTCACCATAGACAATATTGGGATTACCAGGTTCGGTTGCAGTATCATGTCCATCTGCAAATAGGATATGTTTCCAATCTGTATTTCGAATACCCTCAACTAAATCTGTAGCTGATGGGCCTTCATGAGTTCCGTTATCCTGTGTTCCACCATATAGGTTGTAGAAGGGGAGTTCATCATCTACGGCTACTTTGTAATACTGTGTTAATGGCAGATTCCCTATATATCTCCAATTATTGGCATGATCATAACTTTCATATACACCACCATCGCTACCCATCAGAAGATAATCAGGATCGTCGATTCGGAAAGCCAGTGCATGGTTATCTGAATGCTTATTTCGTTCGGGTAAGTTACTATAAGTACGACCGTGGTCATTGGAAACGATTGTGCGAACATTCATGAGATAAATGCGCCCAAAATGGTGGGGCGATGCATATAGCTCCTGATAGTAATGAGGTCCGGTTCCTCCTGAAACCATATCTGACATTTTTTTCCAACTTGCCCCTCTATCTTCAGACATGTAAAGTCCACCTTTGGTTCGGTCCAATTCTATAGCAGCGTATACTATGTCAGGTTGTTGGGGAGAGATGGCCAGGCCTATTTTACCTTTGTTGGATCCAGGAATGCCTTTTTTGAGTTCTATCCAAGTTTCACCTCCATCGGTAGATTTGTGAATACCAGTACCTGGCCCACCACCCATGTAGGCTGCTACTGTTCTATGACGTTGCCATGTAGCAGCATAAAGCACATCAGGATCTCTGGGGTCTATGACCATATCAGTGACCCCAACCCATTCCTCGTCGCCTAATACTTTGGTCCAAGTCGTTCCGCCATCGGTTGTTTTGTATAAACCTCGTTCTCCTCCCGCAGTCCATAGCGGACCTTGAGCCGCAACCCAAACCACATCGGAGTTTTCAGGATGAACCATTACTTTTGAAATGTGTTCCGATGCTTTTAAACCCATGTTGGTCCAAGAAGCTCCGGCGTCCGTACTTTTATATACTCCATCACCAAAGCCAACATGCCGGCCACCAACATTTTCTCCGGTTCCGACCCATATGTGGTTGGGATTGTTCGGGTCAATGGTTACGCTCCCTATGGAATAGGAAGATTCTCGATCAAAAATGGGAGTCCACGTGATACCGGCGTTTTCTGTTTTCCAAACGCCCCCAGAGCCAACGGCTACGTACCATAGATTTTCGTCGTCGGGATGAATAGCGATGTCTGAAATTCGTCCCGATGCGAAACCGGTGCTTACGCCCCTCCAGCTAAGGGCTGAGTAATTTAGTTCAGCGGCGTCAGGGCCTACTTGTGCAAAAGTGGAAGGAGTGAGCAGGAAGAGTAGTAAAACCCAACTCAACATCCACATTGATGTTTGTCGTATCATATATTATTCGGTTTTTGTGTTACGTTAGTGGACGTTTAACGGCTTAAATGAGCAATTTAGCAGCTAATGTGGAGACCATTTAACAGCCTCTGGTCCGATTTAGATTCATCGTATTAAATTATCGCAATCTTATTAATAAGCAAGGTGACTTAACGTAATTTTTCAATAATGGTGAATTAGTTAGTAAAAATCCGTGATGGTAGTAAAAAACTAATTAGGCAAGGAATACTCAACATTTCTAGTATGGCATACATAAACCAAAAAGAATACTGGTTAAAGTGGTGATATCTTGTGGATAATTTGATGCGAGTAACTCCATAAGTTTGGTTATCTTTAGGCAACTTAGAATCAGTTGGAGAAACGATGAGCGATAAGCCACGTGAATACTGTGGTATTTTTGGAATAGCCGATCACCCAGAGGCAGCTTTACTCAGTTATTATGGACTGCATTCCTTGCAGCACCGGGGTCAGGAATCAGCAGGGATAGTTACC
The DNA here is from genome assembly GCA_002457365.1 of Rhodothermaeota bacterium MED-G12. Taxonomy (GTDB): domain Bacteria; phylum Bacteroidota; class Rhodothermia; order Balneolales; family Balneolaceae; genus UBA1275. The sequence goes on along the minus strand of NTKP01000002.1, from coordinate 44,008 downwards.
TCATATTTTGATGAGGAAAAAGGGCGAAAAGTCATGCCCACCTACAAAGATTTTGGATTGGTTTTAAGTGTGTTTGATAAGCCTAAAATTTTCAAAAAAATCCTTAAAGGACGTTCTGCAATTGGGCATAACCGGTATTCTACTTCGGGATCATCCAAAAATCCGGCCAATATCCAGCCATTTAGGGTACATTATCGATCCGGAAATATTGCCATAGGGCATAATGGAAATCTCTCGAATGCGAAGCAAATAAGAGAATCATTTACCAAAAATGGGGTGTTATTTCAGAGTACTTCTGACACCGAGCTTATTTTGCATTTGATTGCTCAAAGCAAGAAAGAGCAGCAGATGGATCAAATCTTAGATGCTTTAGGACAGATTGAAGGAGCCTTTTGCTTGGTCATACTTACCGACGAGGCCTTGGTTGCCGTACGAGACCCGAATGGGTTTCGGCCTCTGGCTCTAGGAGTTAAAGATGGAGCCTATTGTGTAGCCTCTGAGACCTGCGCTTTCGATATTATAGGGGCAGAGTATGTGAGAGATGTTGAGGCAGGGGAAGTATTGGTTATTCCTCATAACGCAGCTGAGAAAGGCCTAAGTCCTTCAGAGTTAACTTCATTTCATATTTCACCCAAAGATGGGACTGCAACCTCACAGTGTATTTTTGAGTATGTATATTTTTCCCGACCCGACAGTATGATTTTTGGCGAGATGGTGGATAAAATTCGTCGGAATTTAGGTAAAGCCCTAGCAAAGGAACATCCTATTCATGAAGTAGTCCAAAAAGAGACGGGAAGTAAACCTGTTATAATTTCTGTTCCTGATTCCTCAAACACTGCTGCTATAGGGTATGCTAGTGAAAACCAAAAAATGGGCTTCGACTGTAAATATGATATCGGCCTTATTCGAAATCATTATGTAGGCAGAACCTTTATATCCCCAGGGCAAAAATCTCGAGAACAAAAAGTACGTACAAAATTCAATCCTGTGAAAGGAGTGATAGAAGGACGCTCGGTCATTATCGTCGATGACAGTATTGTTAGGGGTACTACTTCCCAGTATCTGGTTAACATGATTCGAGAGTGTAATCCTGCAGAAATTCATTTTCTGGTGAGCTCTCCACCTATTATTAGTCCTTGTTATTATGGGATGGATTTTCCATCACCTGAGGAACTCATTGCCAATCGATTTGATCGAGATATTGTTAAAATAGCCGAAGAGATTGGAGTGGATAGTCTTCGATATTTATCGCCGGATGGGTTAGTAAACGCAGTGAAGGAGGCCAACCCTTCGGATAATGATTATTGCACCGCTTGCTTTACCTCTAAGTATCCGGTTCCAGTTAATTTCGGAGCTGAAAAAGAAGAAAATGAGCTGGTATAACACCTTTAGCAGGATTACTTGCCATGTTTAATGATCCCGCAACCTTTATTACTAGCGCCCCGCGATTAGAGGACTGCCCACCAATGGACTTACCCGAGTTTTGTTTTGCTGGTAGGTCTAATGTGGGGAAGTCATCGTTAATCAATGCTTTGCTGAAAAGAAAAAATTTAGCTCGTACTTCCAATGTGCCAGGTAAAACCCAGCAGATGAATTACTATAAAGTGGGTGAGACCTGCTACCTTGTCGATTTACCAGGCTATGGGTACGCTAAAGTGCCTAAGAAAGAGCGAGAACGTTGGGGAGAAAACATACGTGTTTATTTAACTCAGCGAGAAACACTTCGGTTAGTTCTTCACGTGATAGATGCAAGACATCCACCCTCGGCACTAGACGAAGATTTTTTTTACTGGCTAGCTACCCAGCAGATTCCTTTCTCAGTAGTGCTTTCAAAAGCAGATAAAATCTCAAAAAATAAAGTACAACAAGCACGATCAAGTCTAAAAAAGTTGCTTTATAACATGAATATCGAGGTTCCCATTCTTTCATATTCTGCTGAGAATAAGGATGGAATTGCCGATATTAAAGAACTAATTAGGGAATTTGTCGACTAATGGAACTGTTCAATAATTATGGCGTAATTTCTCTGATCACATCATTTTATTTATCATAATTTATTTCACAACTAATAACTCTCACGAAGCCTCATCATGTCATTTTCTGTACTCCTCCTCGATAATGTAGACTCTGTCTGTAAACACGTTTTTGAACAGCGTGGTATTAAAGCGGTACAACCCGGTACCCTCACACTTGAAGAATTGAATGCATGTATTGGTGAGTATGATGGACTTGTTGTCCGAAGTGCTACCAAGGTTACACCTGAACTTTTGCAACATGCCCCAAAACTCAAAGTTATTGGTCGCGCAGGGGTAGGGGTTGATAATATTGACATTCCTGCTTCTACTGCAAAAGGTGTACTGGTCATGAATACTCCCGATGGGAATACCATTTCAACGGCAGAACACACCTGCGGGTTAATCATTGCGATGTCACGAAATATCCCAGAAGCAGTGCAAACGGTAAAAGGAGGAGGTTGGAACCGAAAGGCGTATATGGGGATCGAAGTTCACGGTAAGACTTTAGGTGTTGTGGGCTTGGGGAAAATTGGATCCGAGGTTGCTAGGAGAATGAAGGTTTTTGGGATGGAGATTATCTCATATGACCCATTTTCTACTGAAGAACATGCTCAAAACTTAGGTGTGAAGTTAGTGGAGCTTGAAGAACTTCTCACCACAAGTGACTATGTAACCGTTCATACCCCACTGACCGAAAAGACCAAAGGTCTTATTTCTCTGGCAAACAAAGAAGGTCTTAAAAAAGGCATGCGCTTAGTTAACTGTGCTCGTGGTGGAATTTACGAGGAAGCTGACTTAGCTCAATTATTGGATGAGGGAGTATTAGGAGGGGTTGCCTTGGATGTGTATTCTACTGAACCACCTACCGAAGAAATTTATCAGATGTTAGCTCATCCAAAGGTCATTTGTACACCACATTTGGGAGCATCTACTGAGGAAGCTCAGGAAAAAGTAGCGGAACAAATAGCTGCTCAGATGGCAGATGCGTTGGAGAATACCAACTACAAAGGTAGCATAAACGGTAAATCAATTGCACTCTTAACTAACAAAGAGGTCCAACCATATCTAATACTAGCAGAGAAACTAGGTAAGGCTATGGTACAATTATCACCAGAACAAACCAGCGAATTAGAATTTGAATACGCTGGGGACTGCACCAAATACGCCGATGTACTTACAGATGGTATTCTTAAGGGAATTATTAGTGAGTATGTCGATGACTCCATTAATTTAATTAACGCTCGTGTTTACGCGGACGAACGTGGTTTCGAGATTAAGGAAGTAACTTCCAACAAAACGAAAACCTTCTCAGACTTGATCACTATTCGAATGCCTAAGAATGAAGAGTACAAAAGTATTTCCGCTACTCTGTTTGGTGATGGAGATTATCGAGTGGTAGACATAGATGGTTATGGATTGGAAATGCGTTTGGAAGGAGACCTGTTACTTTATCAAAATGAGGACAAACCAGGTATGTTGGCTTCGGTAAGTGGTGCTTTGGCGAAGGAATCTATCAATATTGGTGCGCTCAGTTTAGGGCGTGCATCAAAAGGGTCAAATGCGATTACTGCAGTAGCCGTCGACCGTAAGCTAAGCCAAGAAGAAACGCAAAACATCCAAGGTATGGATGGCGTTAAAGCATTGCGGTTTATTTCGTTGAGTTAGTACCCTATTACACCCATTCTCTTGCATTCCAACGCTCGGTTAAGCGTTGGTTATCACAGGCTTTTAACTGCTGATCTTGGAGAACTGCATTGGGCAGTTCTTCCAAACTAGCTATAGTCATTTCCCTTTTTCCAAGGGCTCCGGAGGCTTTGTACACGTGCCAGCCAGAAACGATCATGGCTGCACGAATTTGAGTGGCAGCAGCATAAGTACTTACTTTCGCTTGAGTATGTCCCCATTTCTTGTAACGCTCAAAAATACTTGGTTCCCAACACTCTGGATTCTGTTGAATGGAAAAAGGATCGTGAAAGTAGAAATCGATACGTTGATTCCGAGGGTCTAGTTCGGTGATCTCTTGAATATTACCCCAATACAAATGTAAGAAAATGGGAATATCCTCCTCTGGTTCATGATGATTCCAGCCCTTCTTAAGTCCTTTCAGACTGTTTGAAATCCAATTAGTCATCGTGTTTTTTTGCCAAACGATGGGATACTGAAACGTTGCCGCAATTTCCGCAGAAATGGGGTAGGCTTCGACCGAATAAAAATGCAATTCAGCGGCATCTTTATCCAATAGATGGGGGTAAGTCGTCAAAAACGCTTGGGCGGCCAATAAGAAATTGAGCCCTGTGCCAAAACCCATTTCAAAAATCCTAAGTTGCCCATTATGTACCTTCAGATGTTCCTGAATATTCAGGCGCTCAATGAATACCGTTTGACTCTCTGATAAGGCTCCGTTAGGATTGTGATAGTACTGGTTATACTGTTTGGAAAAGAGGGTAGAAGACCCATCTTCGGTTACAAAAGGATCAACTTTTGTCATCCTAGATCACTCAAATTCAGTCGTTATAGTGCCAAGTTCTGCAGATAGGTTAATCAACGGTAAAACTCCATAACTACCGTAGGTAGGATTTTCAAGAGCAGTTAAATCCATGGTGTTAAATAAGTTTTGTAAATCACTAGCATAGTCATCTAGTTTTTCTTGTGGAAATAAAAAACCTGTAAATGCACCAAAAAGATTTCCAGCAATGGCTGAATTACCGAAATCTATCCCTGTATTAGCATTCATTGTGCAAAAATAAGGCTTAGTTTCCGAGCTTGATAAACGAATATTACCTGCTTCGGTGATCAAGGTGATACGCTCACCTGCCTGTGCGATAGATACAGTGATATTCCCTCCTTTTGTCAGCGCCCATACACTCCCTTCTAACTCATCTAAATCTATATGCCCCCCATTTGTAGTGGCCTTAATATTGCCAGATACATTCTCTAGGGTAATATGGCCTCCTTCGGTAAATAGTTCTAAGTCTCCTTCCATGTCCAACACATCAATGTGCCCACCCCCAGATGTGACTTCTAAGGATCCTTTTACATCCATGACTTCAACATGCCCACCTTTTGTGTTCAAGGAATGCTTACCGGCTATGTTTGATAATTCAATATGTCCGCTCTGTGTTTTGGCATTCACGTTGGTTTCTTCGGGAATGATCAGTCTTGCTTGGAGTTGAAAATTAGACGTATTGTTTCCCGATTTACTCACAAATACCCTCACCCCACTATCCGTACTTGAGTCAATAATACTCAGTTGGTTTTGTAGCCAGTTTGCGTCCTGGATTTTTCCAGAAGCCGTCAAAATAAGAAGAGGTTTCTCCTTACTTCCACTAGCCTCACTACTAAATTCTAAGCTACCAAAAGGAATATCGATACTAAGGGATTCCTTTTTATTAAGTGCGAGTACCGAGGAATAGGTATATATTCCAGGAGATGATTCGATCCATTGACCCAATCGCGCTTCCGACATTGATGGTGAATCCGGGGTGCCTGTCTTAGATTGATTAGGCATTGTTTGAAGAGCCTGCGATGGGGAAAGTCGACCCGTTGTGTTCTCTTTAATTTTCTGCTCTATTTCCCTGGCTTTTTGCTCAATTTTCGATTCTAGGTTTTGAGTCCCAGTGACAACATTCTTCGTTCCATCCTGTCCTGCCTCACGGGTTGATGTCGCCGCGGCTTTGCTACTTGCTTCTACACTTGCTTCTACAGCCTCACTAGCCACATCAACAGCTTCATTAGCGGCTTGTATCGATTTCTCAATGGTATTGGCAATACTTTTTTCCAATGTAATCGAAGGTCGAGTTTCTCGTCGATCACGCCTTTCTTCTGCCTCTTTTTCGTTGCTCACTAGTATAGCCACAAAAAATAGCAGAATAGCCCCAACAAAGATTTCCCAAGAAAATGAACGCATAGTTTTCCTACATTATAAGTGTACAAGAACATACGAAGAACTCGTACGAAAGTTTCAGCCCAATCAACTCCTATATCAACTACCCGATGAACATTCAACAGTGGTGTACTCCTTATCTAAAACAGGCCAATGAAGAAAGGGAATATCTGCATCGTTTTCCCGAACTAAGTTATCAGGAATTTGAAACAACCAACTATATTGAGCAGCAATTAACGCAGCTAGGTTTGGTTGTTGAAAGACCGTTGGACACAGGGTGTGTAGCAATAATTGAGGGCGACATTGCGTCGGACAGAGTAGTTGCTTTGAGGGCAGATATCGACGCGCTGCCCATACAGGAGGAGGGCGAAGCTAAAGCTGATTTTTTTTCAACACGACCAGGGATAGCCCACTGTTGCGGTCATGATGCGCATACCGCTAATTTATTAGGAGTCGCGCGAGTATTGGCGAAACATACCTCCCATATATCGGGAAAGGTGTTGTTAATTTTCCAACCTGGTGAAGAAACATTGCCAGGAGGTGGGCGTTTGCTTTGTGAGACAGGATGGTTACAAAAGTATCCCATTCAGCAGATATTCGGTCTGCACACCTCTCCATCGCATAAAGTGGGAACCATTGCCACCCGCCCTGGGGAATTAATGGCAGCTCCGGATGAGTTTCACGTGACTATTCACGGGGTTGGTGGACATGCGGCGCGCCCTCATGAAGCCATTGATCCAGTGGTAATTGCGGCTGAATGTATCTCCGCCTTTCAGACTATTGTAAGTCGAAGCGTTGATCCAACAGAATCGGCAGTGGTAACGATTGGCAGAATTGAGGGAGGTACGGCCCACAATATAATTCCGGAAAAGCTTCAATTATGGGGAACCATACGAAGCTTTTCTAGCGCTACGGCCAAGCGTATTGAGCAGCGAATGCACCAACTTTGTGCGGGTATTGCTCAAGCCCATAGTGCTGAAATTTCCTTGACAATTAACAAAGGATACCCTGCTGTAATCAATGATGAGCGGGCAGCGAAACAAGTACTTAATCATGCACAGAGCTTATTTACATCTGATAAGGTCGTAGAAATGGAACGTCCTATCATGGCAGGAGAGGATTTTTCGTTTTATCAGCAATTTTTTCCAGGTGCTTTTTTCTTCGTCGGCAGTGGGGCTCAAGAAAGTGATTCAACCTATGTTTGGCATCATCCAAAATACAATGTAGATCCTGGTTTTTTTGAAACGGCAATGCCCTTAATGGTATCATTAGCTATTGGCGGTTCAGGTGAAGCTGAGATAGAATAAGCCTGAGGTAATATAATGAGTGTGCAAAAATCCGTTCACCGCCCTAGCTATGCTCAGTGGTCATACTGGGAAAGAGAGTTGGGTTGGGATCAAGCATTAACCAGTTATCTGGCGTACAAACCATTGGAAAAAAACTATGATTTTGTAGTAGTTGGAGCAGGATTTACAGGTCTATCAGCAGCCTATCATTTAGCTAAAAAGCATCCAACCGCCAAAATTGCTCTTATTGATCGTCACCTTCCTCCATTGGGGGCGAGTACTAGGAATGCAGGCTTTGCTTGCATTGGTACAATAGGGGAATTTATCGCAGACAGCCAGTTAGAACGGGCGGAGCGCGTATGGGATCGAATGCATGAACGTTGGCAGGGTTTATCCTTGCTAAGAAGTATTCTGGGTGATGTAGCCATTGGGTATGAACCTTTGGGTGGGCACGAACTATTTACTGATGAGGCAGAATTTGAGAGGGTGTTGACTCATTTGGCTCATTGTAACACAGCTTTAAAAAACAGGACTGGTCTAGATCATTGGTACAAACCAACAACTATCAATGACTACTCAGCTATTTCTATGCCGAGAGAGGGACAACTTCAACCCGCAAAGGCATGGTCTGGATTTGCACAATTGTGTGAGCAGATGGGGATACGCTTGGCTTGGGGGCAGAGTTTAGTAGATGTATCGAAAAAAGCGAATGGCGTATTTTTAACAGTAGAAGATCCTAGCCATCAGAGTCAACAGGTTCATTGCTCATCCGTCATTCTGGCAACTAATGCGTTTTCTACGTCACTGGACAAAGATATTTCGGTGAGCCCTGGGCGAGGTTTGGTGCTGCTGACTAAAGTTTTAGATTCTCAGCCATGGCAAGGAACCTTTCATGCTCACCAGGGATACATTTATTTTCGAAATGTTGGGGCACATCGTTTGTTGTTGGGGGGAGCTAGGCATGTGGATGTTTCCGGTGAAAACACCACTCAATTTGGTATTAACAAAGAGATCAAATCTTTCTTATTTGGGTATATGAACGAGGTGTTAGGGATTGATCCTGACGGGGTAGAATATGAGTGGTCGGGTATTATGGGTTTCACTCCTGAAAAAAACCCAATTATCAGATCTGAACCCTCCCAAAATATGGTTTGGGCGGTAGGGTTGAGTGGGATGGGGGTCGCATTGAGTACTGGACTGGGTAAGCAAGCTGCAGAATTAGTTAGTTAGGTCTTCCTAACCGTTCTTATTCGCAATCAGTGTTTGATAAAAGCGTAACCATTCTGCTGTAATCATAGCCGTAGCTCCCCACAAAGGGACGCGGTGTATATAGTAAAAGGGTACGTTGTAGATTTGATTACGAAGGGTCCATTGTTCCATTTTTATTCGTTTTGTGTCCAGCAGCTGCTCATGGGGTACTCGAATGATTTCATCCACCTCATTGGGGCATGCATTCATACTTTCTATATCATGTAGCCATGCGATAAAGGGAGTTATCTTGTGTTTACTATGATGTAAATAAAAGGTTGGGAGTTCTCCAATGAGCTCAACCGTTTCAGCTTTGATGGATAGTTCTTCTTCTATCTCTCTAGCCACCGCTTGTTCAGATTTTTCATTCGGGTCAAGGCGCCCACCAGGAAAACTGATTTGCCCGCCATGGCTTAGGTGCTGTTTTCGTAAGGTGTATATTATTTCAAGTGTAGCATCCTCAAAAGATGGGCTTGGTCCTATGCGGTTGGACGGGGCTTGATAAAGAGGGATACATACGGCACTTTCGGTATAAATAATGTCTTTAAGAGGTTTTTGTGGACTCTGGTCTGGGTTCGGGTTTGTGCTATAAGCCCGAATTTGTGAGGCAATGGTATCCCTTGGGGTAGGACGCATTTCACCGTAATAGGGTTCTTCTGGAAGATAGCCTTCGGCCATCCGCTTGAAGTGCTGTATCAAGGAAGTATATGACATGGTGGAATATAGAGAGTCTAAGGAAAGATTTTTTATGAATCTCTAGCCTGCTTACCTTGTTGGTATACCATCACAGTGATTACCCAGACCGTTGGTTATTCATCATTCGGTTTGTACTAACATTTTGTACTAACATAAAGAGCATGAAAAAATATAATGTATATGGGGTTGGAAATGCCCTTGTCGATTTGGAATGTAAGATTTCCACTGAATTTTTAGAAGAACAGCAAGTGGCTAAAGGACTAATGACACTGGTTGATGAAGCAACCCAACAGCGCCTGTTAGAGGCTATGTTACATCACGATTATGAACGTAAATCGGGGGGGTCAGCTGCAAATACCATGATTGCTATTAGTCAATTAGGAGGTAGTGCCTATTATTCTTGCAAAGTTGCAGCCGATGAATTTGGAGATTTCTATCTGGCCGATATGACCAATGCGGGAGTTCAAACAAATTTAGACGGCCAGGCAAGGCAAGCAGGGACAACGGGTAAATGTCTGGTGATGGTTTCAGAGGATTCTGATCGAACCATGAATACTTTCCTAGGAATAAGTTCCGAGTTATCCGTACAAGAACTTTCACCTTTAGCTATTCAATCCTCAGAGTATGTGTATGTAGAAGGATATTTAGTTGCAACCGATGATGGTTTTGATGCGATGAAAAAAACCTTTTCTATTGCAGAAGAACATGGAGTACGAAGTTCTATTACCCTTTCCGACCCTTCTATTGTTCAAGCGTTTAGGCCTAAATTTCAGGATGTCATTGGTGCGTCGGTCGATTTATTATTTTGTAATGAAGAGGAAGCAAAAGCCTATACGGGAGCATCGAGTCTACTGGAAGCTCGTGAAGCATTAAAAAAAGATGCCAAGCGCTTTGTTATTACGATGGGTAAAAATGGAGCAATGATTTTTGATGGAGATACCTTTATTGATATAGAGCCATTTCCAGTTAAAGCGGTAGATACCAATGGAGCTGGTGATATGTTTGCGGGTAGTTTTTTATATGGGATTACCAATGGATTAGGCTACGCTGCATCGGGTAAGTTAGCCACCAAAGCGGCCTCAAAAGTAGTTGGACAATATGGCCCTAGACTGAGTTGGCAACAAATGCGTGAATTGTTGAAATAATATGAATGAGATTGTTCTAGCCTCCCGTAACCCGAATAAAATCGAAGAGCTCAGGGAACTACTTTCCTTACCGGATCTTCGGGTCTTATCCACTGCTGATTTCCCAGAACTCGAAGAGGTAGATGAGGATGCGTTGACTTTAGAAGGAAATGCATTGAAAAAAGCTCATTATGTAGCAATGGTAACCGGTTTGCCTAGCTTGGCCGACGATACTGGCTTGGAGGTTTCAGCGTTGAATGGAGCTCCAGGGGTCTATTCTGCTCGGTATGCAGGAGAACAGGCCAGCTATGATGATAATGTTGAAAAGTTGCTCTCAGAAATGGAGGATATTGAGCAGCGTAAGGCACAATTTCGAACGGTAGTTGCCTTTGTAGACGCAGACAAACAGTGGATTTTTGAAGGTGTTTGCACGGGTCACATTTCTAGATATAGGAAAGGAGTAAAAGGCTTCGGTTATGACCCTATTTTCGTGCCAGATGGATTTGAGCAAAGTTTTGCTGAAATGGGTTCTAAGCAAAAAAATAGCATTAGCCATAGAGGTTTAGCGATGAAAGAGGCGGTGGCATTTTTACAAAAATGGGCTTAGAAATGGAGAGTAGCGCAACAGCTTTTGGTTGGTTGGATTATGTTGTTTGGGTTGTTTACATGATCTTTGTGGCATATTTCGGGTTAAAAGCCTCGGGTAAACAACAAAACGCAAGGGACTACTTCTTAGGAGGAAAGGGGTTGCCGTGGTGGGCGGTATTGTTTTCTGTAGTTGCCACTGAAACCTCCACCTTAACCTTTATTAGTATACCTGCAGTTGCTTACGGTGGTAACCTTACATTTTTGCAAATTACTATTGGGTATTTTATTGGGAGAGTGATTGTCGCATTGGTATTTTTACCTCGATATTTTGAGGGCGAAATGTTTACAGCCTATACCTTTTTAGAGCGCCGGTTTGGTCCTTCCATGCGGAATGCCACCTCGATCACCTTCATGTTTACACGCCTATTAGCAGACGGGGTTCGTTTATTTGCCACGGCTATTCCTTTGGCTGTTTTATTACGCTTTGGGGGAGCATTCGAGGCATGGAGTGATTTTCAACTATATGTAATGGCTATACTAGTCATCACCTTGGTTACACTTTTATATACATTTTTAGGAGGAATTAAGGCAGTGGTATGGATGGATGTGATCCAACTTGGAGTGTATCTTGGAGGTGCTATTCTCGCTGGGCTGCTATTGGTTCAAGCCCTGCCAGATGGTTGGCAATCGTTTCATCAGGCGGTGGTAGCTTCTGGAAAAACACAATGGTTTGATTGGGGATGGGAGGGAAGCTGGAGAAACTATTTGGAGCAACCCTACGTCTTTGGCATATCCTTAATTGGTGGGGCGGTTTTTTCTTTGGCATCTCATGGCACGGATCATTTACTCGTACAGCGTCTACTTGCAACAGATTCCTTAGGTTCTGGTCAAAAAGCACTTATTGGAAGTGGTATTGTGGTTATCCTACAATTTTCATTGTTTCTATTTATTGGATTATTGCTCTATACCTTTTACGAAGGGGCAGATGTGGCTGCTCTTGGGTTACGAACTCAAGATGAAATATTCGCCAAGTACATTGTAGAGCAAATGCCCGTTGGTGTCTCTGGACTTATTGTAGCCGCTTTGTTTGCCGCTGCAATGAGTAGTTTAAGTTCATCATTAAATGCTTTAGCCTCTACCACATTATATGATGTGATTATTCCTTACCGCAAAAAAGTATTAAGCGCTGTGGAAGAACTTAGCTTGTCAAGGGGCATTACCCTTGTATGGGGAATTGTGTTAAGTGTTTCCGCCCTTATTTTCGCCTCCCTTCAACTTCAGGCTGGGGAACGACCAACGGTAGTTGAATTGGGCTTAGGTATAGCTTCCTATACCTATGGTGGGTTGCTTGGAGCTTTTTTATTGGGTTTGATTAGTAATAAAGCTCAATCCAGAGATGCATTGACAGGTTTTTTCTCCGGGTTAATAAGTCTGCTGTTCATGGTAAATGGTCCAGTCCAAAACCTACTACCTGGTGAGCCTTTAGCTCTTGCATGGCCACTATATACCGCTGTTGGTGCTGCTATAGTTGTACTGGTCGGCGAAGTATCTGCCCGTGTTAGAAAGAATACTAAAACTATCGAATAATGGTTTCGTTTCGCTTAGGTCCTGTAGAAATAATTTTAAAAGGAACCCCTAAATAATCTTCAATAAATCGAATGTATTCTTGAGCTGAGCTAGGTAATTCGTCCCAAGTGGTGATACCTGAAATATCTTGATCCCAACCTTTCAGTTCCGTGTAGACAGGTTCCACTTTTTCCAAGTTTTTGAGACCCAAAGGGAACACTTTGGTTTCTACCTCATCAATTCGGTAGGATGTACAGACTTTAATAGTGTCAAAGCCATCCATCACATCCATCTTGGTTAGCGTTAATTCATTCAGTCCATTTATCCGGCATGCATACTTTAACGCAACCAAATCTAGCCATCCACATCGGCGTGGACGCCCTGTTGTTGCACCAAATTCATGACCTTTTTTGCGAAGTAATTCACCCGTTTCTTCAATGAGTTCGGTGGGAAAGGGGCCATTTCCAACTCGAGTACAATAAGCTTTGGTGATCCCCATTGCTTGGGTAATAGCTAAGGGTGGAATACCGCTACCCGTACAGGCTCCTCCAGAGGTAGGAGATGAGGAAGTTACATAGGGGTAGGTACCATGGTCAACATCTAGTAGGCATCCCTGAGCCCCTTCTAACAATATATTTTCATCCCTCTCAAGCGCTTCATGTAACATATGCGTAGTGTTACAAATGTATGGGCTCAATTTAGCAATAGCGCCTTCAAGCTCATTAATTAGTTCTTGGGCATCGATAGTTGGTTCTTCATAAATATTTTCAAGAGCCCGATTTATGTCTTCTATATTTTGAATGAGCTTTTGATGAAGTACCTCCGCATCTAACAAATCAATCATCCGGATCCCAATTCTCGCTACTTTACTCACATAAGCAGGCCCAATACCACGCCCTGTGGTACCAATAGCTTTGGCACCTTTATTTTTTTCCTTCATTTGGTCAAGAATTTTGTGATAAGGAAGGATTACATGGGCTGTTTCTGAAATGAAGAATCGATTCTCTAGGCTAAAGCCCATTGAGTGAACTTGATCGATTTCTTCTAGTAGAGCGATAGGGTCGATGACAACACCATTTCCGATTATACAAATCCCATCTCCATTAAAAATTCCCGATGGGATGAGATGAAGTACTACTTCTTTATCGTCAAATTTAAGGGTATGGCCGGCATTTGCACCTCCTTGGAATCGTACTATATATCGAGATTCTTTACTAAGAAGGTCAACTATTTTACCTTTTCCTTCATCGCCCCATTGGGCGCCAATAACTACTCTGGTAGACATAAATGATTGCTAAGTGATCAATAAATAAAGATAAACAATAAAAAAGGGGTGTATTAAACTACACCCCTTAGTTAAGACGAATGATAAGCCTGGGGAGTTAGGCATCTTCTTTGTAAGAAGCTACCGCATCATCCACCGAATGGAAATGTTTAAACACGGTGATGAGTTTGGTTACCACCAAAAGGCTTTGAATTTTATCGGTTGCATTGGCAATTCGTAGATCGCCTCCCGCTTTTTTCATAGTGGTAAGCCCACCTATAAGCATGCCTAAACCCGAAGAATTCATAAACTTTACCTTAGATAAATCAACAATTACATTGGTCTTATCTACATCGATTAAGGCGTGTAATTCTTCGTTCAAACTGACCGCATCGGGTCCTCCCATAACATTGCCTTTAAATTGAATGACAACGCAGTTGTAACGTTCTGATGTTTGATAACTCATGATAATACTAAGGTTTATTTAGTGGTTTTTTTTGGATCTAATTCAAGTACAAGAGGGCTAGCCACAAAAAGTGAGCTATAGGTACCTAAAATTACACCTATTATAAGTGCAAAAGATAAACCTTTCAAGACCTCTCCACCGAATATAAAAAGAATAGTTACCACAAAGAAGGTAGTTAATGAAGTAATTACAGTTCTACTGAGCGTATCGTTTAGACTTTTATTGAACATTGCAATAGTGTCCATGCCTTTATGAACCAATTTATTTTCTCGAATCCTGTCAAATACAACCACTGTATCATTTAAGGAGTAACCAACAATGGTTAGAAAGGCGGCAATAATATTTTGATCGATTAATAAATTGAATGAGACCACATCGCTCAGCAAGGTGAATATACCTAGCGTAATTACCACATCATGAAGCAATGCCGCAACCGCTCCCGCTGAAAAAGTCCATTTACGGAATCGAATGAGGATGTAAAGGAAAATGATAACAATCGCATAAACGACGGATTGAGCAGCTGCTCCTTTTAAATCCTCCGCAAATCGGGGACCAATTGAATCGCTCTTTTCCATGCTGAAGGTAGCACCACTGATGTTGGTACTAATAGCGTCTTCAATAATGTTTTGCACTTCATCAGTGCTTAGCTCGTTGTCGGTTCGGATGAGTATTTCACTGTCCGACCCAAATAGCTTTACTTCAGGTGTTGAACCTAATGGTTCGGTTAAGAAGGACCGAACATCTTGGGTGTTTACGGGAGCGTCGAATACATAAACGAATTCTTTACCCCCTCGGAAGTCAATTCCATACTGTAAGCCCTTTGTAAAAATTATAGCTAAGGATGCTATAAAAATGACGCTAGAAAGGGTATAGGCAACTTTACGTTTGCCTAAAAAATCAAAGTTGGGTGTTTCAAACCATCTCATAAGAAGTACCTTTTATGTTAAATTTTTTATTAACCGAAGCTAACTGCTTCTGTATTGTTGCGGGTTAAGTAGTCTATGACTACGCGCGTGATAACGATGGCACTAAAGAGTGAACATGCAATACCCGCCAGCAGAGTAACAGCAAAACCTTTTATAGGTCCTACTCCAAAACTCATTAGGATTAAGGCCACAAACCCTGTGGTTACGTTAGCATCTATGATGGCACTCATCGCATTCGCATAACCTGCTGAAATCGCAGCTTTCATGGTTTTTCCACCTCGTTGTTCTTCACGAATTCGATCAAATATTAGCACGTTGGCATCGACCGCCATACCGATGGTTAATACGATACCTGCCATACCTGGTAAGGTTAACGTCGCTTTGAATCCTGCCAGAATACCGAGGATAAAAATGATGTTTAGTAGAAGTGCTAAATCGGCAACTCCACCACCTGTTCGGTAATATACAATCATGAAGATCGCCACAATGGATAGTCCAACAAGTACCGATCGGAAGCCTGCTTGAATAGAGCTTTCACCCAAGGTAGCACCAACGGTTCGTTCTTCCATAATCCGAAGTGGGGCTGGCAGAGCACCAGACAGTAAAATGTTCACTAAATCTTCGGCTTCTGCAACATTTTCTAGGCCTGTAATGCTGGAATTTCCACCGGTAATCTTGGTTGATACATTTGGATAAGAAACCACATATCCGTCAAGTACAATAGCGATGGGTTTGCCAATATTGGCTCCCGTAATTCGACTCCATACTCTCGCGCCTTCACTGTTCATTCCCATAGAAACCTCTGGAACATTAGTGGTTGGATCGAACTGAATAGATGCTTCTTCAATTACTTCCCCAGTCAGTTCGGCATTATCCCGTACCCCGTAAAGAGCAAACTGTTCTACGCCACCTTCAAAGTTAAGTGATCGTGAACCCCAAAGGACAACGGTATTTCGGGGCATTATGCGTTGAATGTCAGATGTACTAAGCAAGTCCATGATCGCCACGGTATCTTCGGCCATTGCATACCCGAAAACGTAGGGACTTTGAGTTTGAATGAAAGACATTCGCTCTAGAAGAGCGTTGGAGGGACCGCTTAGGTTTAGGCTATCAGAACTATCCGCTTCCACGTTGTACAATTCGATGGCACGGTTTCTGAAATTAGAGAAGTCTTGGGCATCTGCACCTGTTCGGAATTCTAGACGCGCGGTACCTTTTAATAAATTTCGTACCCGTTCTTCGTCATCCACACCAGGTAACTCTACTATAATTCGGCTCTGTCCCTGTTTAACGATAGATGGTTCAGTTACACCAAAGCGGTCGACCCGAGTTCGAATAATTTCAATAGCTCGGTCGAGTGCTGCATCGCGCTGAATTTTAAGAAAAGCTACGATCTCGTCATTAGTTGAACGGCGAGTGATGTCTTGAGATTCGCTTCGATAATACCGACTTAATCGAGCATCTGGGTCTCGTCTCTCAAACTCGAGCTGCATTTCATCAATGAAATCAGTGTCGTTTTCTTCGGCTACTTCTTGAGCCAGCTGAACAACTTCGTCGAGCTCGTTATCGCGGTTACTTCCTGCTAGTTCTAAAATTAGTTGCGGAGTACCAACCTCGAGAGTAACGTGCATACCGCCTTGTAAGTCCAAACCTAATGAAAGGATATTTTCTTTTAGGTTGGAAAGTTTTTCAGCGTTATCCATTTCGTATTGAGTACGTTCTTCTTCTGTGAAGGTACTCATTTGTCGTTGTTCCAAGTTCCAAATAATGGTTGGATACAAGTAATATAGTGTAAGGGCAAAAAAAGCCGCAATTACACCGAGTTTAAATCCGTTTCCTTGCATGATAATAATGTTTTATTGTTGGTATAAAATGATGGGAGGGTTCGCTTTATTCGAACCAAAAAAGAAAAAGCTAGGTGATGGGAGCTAAGGAGCACCAATGGCGATTCCACTACCCATAGGACGCTCTTCCGCAGTAGAAGGGTAGGTTGGCCTGAGAAGGGTGGTGAATGAAACCTTTTGGTTCTTGTGGGTAGTGGGCTCAACTAAATGGGCAGGACTCGTAAGTTTTGGTAATTTAGCTTGAGCCTGATTATTGAGTGCGTACACTCTTGGCTCTTGAAGTATGGCCATGTGCTGATGCTGATCCATATGATCCAGCATGTTCCACTCTTCGAGAAGTTCTTGATCAAGATTTTTTTGTTTTAGATAATCCTTGACTGCAATAGTCCATTGATCCACATTTTCGCTTTCATTCCATAATTTCTGCAGGTGTAGACGTACCGCTTCAAGGCTTTCTGGATCCGACAGCTCAGGATACTGATTTGCAGTCAGTGAGCGATCAAAGTGTTTGTTGAGCCATTGAGTAAACCGCTGATTCTCGAGTTCATTCTCGAGCATGGGTATGCTCTGAATAATGAACGCACATAGCAGTAGGCTCAAGCTAACTTTTTTAAGAATATGTGTGCGGAAAAAATTCATATCTAGATCTTCAAGATAGTAAGCTCAGAGCTTTCCTACAACGGTAGATAGTCGTTCTAATTCTTGTTTCAAAAACTGCCCTGTGTGTGAATTCTGAACTTCAGAAATACTTTTTGGGCTTCCTTGTGCCACTATTTGTCCTCCAGCCTTACCCCCTTCCGGTCCTAAATCTATAACCCAGTCAGCGGCTTTAATCACGTCTAAATTGTGCTCGATGACCATTACGGTGTTCCCTTTATCCACTAATTGTTGAATTACATTCACTAATAGACGAACATCTTGAAAATGCAAACCCGTTGTCGGTTCATCCATTACATAAAGGGTGTTCCCTGTTCCTATTTTTGAGAGCTCTCGGGCTAGTTTTATCCGTTGAGCTTCACCACCAGATAAGGTAGTACTGGATTGACCAAGGGTAAGGTATCCCAAACCAACGGAAGTGAGTGTTTGAAGTATTCTTGAGATAGCCGGTTGCGAGCTAAAAAATTCAACCCCTTCCGATATAGGCATTTCTAAGACTTCAGAAATATTTTTTTCCCGGAAGTATATTTCCAATGTTTCGCGGTTATATCGGCGTCCTTGACAGGTTTCGCAGGATACGTACACATCAGGCAGAAAATTCATTTCTATTTTACGCACACCATCGCCTTTACAGGTTTCGCAACGCCCCCCTTTTACATTGAACGAAAACCGGCCCTGATCATAACCACGTATCTTGGATTCGGGTAATTCTGCAAAAAGTCTTCTAACATGATCAAATACCTTGGTGTACGTTCCAGGATTGGAACGAGGCGTTCTGCCTATAGGGCTTTGGTCTATGGATATAATTTTGTCCACATTATCTAGCCCTTGAACCTCATCGTAGGGTAAAGGAACCGCTTTAGATTTATAAAAATGATTTGATAGAATAGGAACTAATGTCTGGTTGATGAGTGAGCTTTTTCCGGAACCACTAACCCCTGTTACAGCAACGAAGGTACCTAAGGGAAACTCCAAATCTACCGATCGAAGATTATGCCCTCTGGCATTAGTAATACTGATTTTTTTTGAATTCCCTTTTCTGGGGGCTTCTGCAACGGTAACTTGTTCTTGGTCCCGTAAAAAACGAGCCGTCATCGATTCTGGGTCCAATTCATTTGGTTTACCCTGCGTTACAATATGCCCTCCATATGCGCCTGCACCAGGCCCCATATCAATTACATAGTCAGCCTTCTCGATAGTATCGCGGTCATGCTCTACCACGATAACGCTATTTCCAAGGTCACGGAGGGTTTCAAGAGATTGTATAAGTTTCTTATTATCTCGTTGATGGAGTCCAATACTAGGTTCATCGAGTATGTAGAGAACTCCCACAAGCTGCGTTCCAATCTGGGTAGCTAGTCGAATTCGTTGAGCTTCACCACCACTCAGCGTTTGAGCCTCTCGATTCAGGCTTAGGTAATTGAGACCTACATTCAACAAAAAATCGAGTCTATCTCTAATTTCTTTGAGAATTTGATGCCCTATTTGTTGCTGTCGGTCGCTCAGGTGTATATTATATAAGGTATACCTGAGTTCCTGGATGTCCATTTGTACTAAATCCTGAATACCAAAGGTATCCAGTCTGTAGGAAAGTGCTTCTTTGTTTAATCGCCCACCACCGCAGTCTGGGCAGCTAACTTTAGACATAAAAGCCTTGGCTTTTTCACGTTGCTTAGGGGATTTAGATTGTTCGTACTGTTCTATAATCGTATCGCGAAGTCCTTTGTAGCTGTGTTGATAAGTGACCTTATCGGAACGAAATTCATAGGTAACCGCATATTTTTGGGTACCACTTCCTTTCATTATTGTGTCAATGAGTTCACTAGAGAAGTTAGTGATAGGGGAATTGAAATCCTTTCCAAAGTGAGCTAAAACGGCTTCCAGCTGTTTAAAGGCAAAGATATCTCTTGGTTTTCCGAGAAAGCGAATACCTCCTTCCTCCACACTTTGTTGTGGATTAGGAACTAAGAGCTCCCAACTAACATCGTATGCATGTCCTAAGCCATCACAGGTTGGACATGCTCCGAAGGGAGAATTGAAGGAAAATAAGTTGGGTGCTGGGTCTTCGTAGGCTACACCCGCTTCCGGATCGAATAATTTTTGAGAAAAAAGGCGGTCTTCCCAACCATTTTTTGACTTTAGCGCCAGAATAACGGTTCCGTCGGCCATTTCAAGGGCAGTTCTTACACTGTCAGCGATCCGTTTTTCACTCTTGGAGCTAACCACGAAACGGTCAACAACAATTTCTATGGTATGGGTTTTGTACCGGTCTAGCATGAGTCCAGTTTCCAACTCAATAATTTCCCCATCTACGCGAGCTTGTAAATAGCCCTGTTTGACCATTTGCTCGAAAAGCTCTCGGTAATGTCCTTTTCGCCCTCTAATCACCGGTGCTAGACAGTAGGCTTTCGTGCCTTCTTCAAGGCTAAGAATGGCAGATACTACTTGGTCTGCCGTTTGTTTTTCCATTTTTATTCCCGTTGCATAGGAATAGGGAATGGCGACCCGGGCGTACAATAAACGAAGAAAGTCGTAGATTTCGGTAACTGTACCCACGGTAGAACGGGGATTGCGATTGGTCGTTTTTTGATCGATAGAAATAACAGGGGATAGACCATCTATAAAGTCTACTGCAGGGCGTTCCATCATACCCAAGAATTGACGGGCGTAAGCCGATAAAGATTCTAAAAAACGACGTTGCCCTTCGGCATAGATGGTGTCAAAGGCTAAAGAAGATTTGCCTGAGCCAGATAATCCCGTGATAACCACGAGCGCATCTCTAGGGATGGTTACATCAATGTTTTTGAGATTGTGTTCGCGAGCTCCACGAATAACAATAGACTCTTGCATACAACTTCCTTGATAGGGTTTAGCCGGCCAAATAGAACAAAAGGCTAAATTACCAAACATCTAAAGCAAATTCTTCTATTTGGACTCCTTTTTTTACGTAGCTTTCCAAAAAATACTGTATGTTAGTTGCCCTCATTATCTTATCGAAATTGTAAAACTGAGTTATTATGTCTGTACGTACCGCTGAATGGAGTCCAACTAGTTGGAGAGAATTTCCAATCCAACAGCTTCCTGATTATCCAAATAAGGAAGAACTTGAACGCTCTTACGCTGAGTTACAAACCTTACCTCCATTAGTTACTTCATGGGAGATCGAATCGCTAAAGGATAAACTTGCCGCTGTAAGTGAGGGGAAAGCATTCTTGTTTCAAGCCGGAGATTGTGCCGAGAGTTTTGATTTAACCCGTTCATCTAAGATTGTGAACTTGGTAAAAGTGCTTTTACAGACCAGTTTTATCATGATACATGAAATGGGGGTGCCCGTAATTAGGGTTGGGAGGATGGCTGGACAATATGCAAAGCCACGTTCCTCTGCTTTTGAAACCGTGGATGGGGTTGAAATGCACAATTATCGTGGTGACCTAATCAATGGTTTTGAAAAAGACCAAGCTAAGCGAGTGCCTGATCCGAAACGTTTGTTGGAAGGGTACCATAAGGCGGGATTGACCATGAATTTTATTCGTGCACTGGGTGATGAAGGCTTTGCTGATTTACATTATCCAGAACAATGGGAGCTAGATTTTATGCAGAATAACCCCTATCACCAAGAATATGAGTCTATGGTGAAATCTATTACCCAAGCGGTAAAGTTTATGGATGCGGTTTCTGAGCGAAGATTACAACAGTCTCAAAAAGTAGATTTTTATACCTCTCATGAGGCACTTAATTTGTTTTATGATTCCGCTCAAACCAGAAAGGTGCCAAGAAAAGAGGGCTATTTTAATTTAAGTGCCCACATGGTATGGTTAGGAAACAGAACCCGTGATTTAGATGAAGCTCATGTAGAATATTTACGAGGAATAGAAAACCCCATTGGAATAAAAATAGGCCCACCGTATACCCTTGATGCTACCCTAAAGCTAATAGAGAAATTAAATCCCTCTCATGAGGTAGGAAAAATCGTATTGATCACGCGGTTTGGAAAAGATCAGATTCAGCAGGGGCTTCCTGGACTTATTCAAGCGGTACGAAGAGAAGGATTCCCTGTAGTGTGGAGTTCTGATCCTATGCATGGAAATACATTTTCTTCTACAAATGACTACAAAACCCGTAATTTTGATCACATAATGGAAGAACTTAAGCATGCATTTGCCATTCACAGATCGGAGGGTAGCTATTTAGGTAGTGTACACTTGGAACTAACGGGCGATGATGTGACCGAGTGCGTTGGAGGCGCTAAAGGGTTGGATGAAAATGGACTAGATGTGAATTACGAAACTTTTTGTGATCCGCGCCTTAATTATGAACAATCCTTAGAATTAGCTTTCCTCATTTCTAAGGAATGGAAGAAAAGCTACGGTTAGTGACAGTTTTTCTTAGTAGATGACGTACTTTCAGATGGCATCTGCCTCTTTTACTTAGTCTACTGACAATCTATTTTGTTGCGCTGAAATCCCGTCATACCCTAGCTAGGATACACCTGCGGGCTGTCAGTAATAGATGTGGGGCTTGCCTAATGGCATACCATTTGTGTTTATCTGTTCAAACTAAACGTAAAACGATAAACTATATTGAGGTACCAATTATGGCACTAGTACGATATACCCGACCTAAATACCGACATCTATCAAAGAGCTTTAACGAGCTAATGGATGAATTTTTTGAGCCAACGAATGCTCAAACTACAAACAATTTAACCCCTAAGGTTGATATCCGTGAAAACGAGCAGGAATTTCAGTTCCTGTTAGAGTTACCGGGTGTGCGCAAAGAAGACATCCAGATAGAGGTAGAACAGGATGTACTTTATGTTTCTGGGGAGCGTAAAGCGGCGGAAGAAACAAAAGAAACTAATGTGCACAGAATGGAACAGTTTTATGGTTCCTTTCATAGAAGTTTTCACCTCCCTCAAGGGCTAGACAAGGAAACCATTGCTGCCCAATATCAGGATGGGATACTTCGATTGACCATCCAAAAACACGAAAAAGCGATAAAAAAGCAGATAGTAATCCAGTAGTAAAGATCCAATTCTCATTACAATTGGAGTTTGGATGATTCGAACTTGGGCGGCCACTATGTATTCCCACAAATACATACGACAGGGCGCCCTTGCTTCGTTAAGAGAACAAATTTTTAAAACCATTAAAAAATACATCTTATGAAGCTTATGAAGCGTACATCAACCACCACTTTTGCTTTACTTGTATCCTTATTCATTCCAATTGCACTATTCTTTCTCGCGGCTGACCGGGGAGCTAACACCGGAGCTACCACGAGCAAAACAGACGCGGGAGGAGTGATGGATTCCTTAGAATCTGTAGAGAATCGCTACGATTCGCTGCCTAGTTCAGAGATGCTTAATAAACCTGTAATGCGGCTTAAGGATTTCAACGATGCCATTGTAGAGATTGCCGAAAATTCGAACCCATCGGTTGTAACCATTACCACACAAAGAACACGTGAAGTTCGCGTGATGGATCCATTTTCAATGTTTTTCGGCAATCCAAACAGTAGAGATAATACACGTGAGTACGTACAAAGGGGCTTGGGTTCAGGAGTGGTAGTCTCTGATGAGGGTTATATCCTAACCAACAATCATGTAATTGATAATACTGATCAAATAATGGTTCGATTATTTGACGGACAAGAGTTAGAGGCTAGGTTAATTGGAACCGATCCCATGACTGATATCGCTGTGTTACAAATTGAGGAAGGGGCGGCTCCAGCTTTACCTTTGGGTAATAGTGATGAAGCTAAGGTTGGATCCTTCGTGTTGGCTATTGGTAGCCCTCTTAGCGAAGATCTTGCCCATACGGTTTCATTTGGTATCGTAAGTGCTCGTGGGCGTTCCTTAAATCTAACCGCATATGGGGACTATATTCAAACTGATGCAGCGATCAATCCTGGTAATTCTGGCGGAGCCCTGGTAGATTTGAACGGTACCTTGGTGGGAATAAATTCCGCCATCGCCTCACGCTCGGGTGGAAATGATGGGATTGGTTTTGCCATTCCTGTTAAATTAGCTAAACGTATTATGGACGACCTCATTGAGGATGGTTCTGTAAGCAGGGGCTACTTAGGGATGTATACTGCGGGAGAACTAGATCCTACTATGGCTGAGGCCTTGGATTTAGAGGTTTCAAAAGGTGTCATTGTGGGCCGAGTTGAGTCCAAAGGGCCAGCTGAGAAAGGAGGACTAAAAGAAGAAGATATCATTGTGGGGCTCAACGGGGAAGCTGTTCAAAGTTGGGATTCATTTAGAACAGACATTGCGAGTCTAAAACCCGGCGAGATAATTAACATTCAAGTAGTTAGAGATGGCAAACCAGTTGAATTAACTATTACCATTGGAGAGCGTCCAGGAGAGCAGTCCCTTGCTTCTAATTCTGTGACTACCAGAGATATGGTTGAAGATTTAGGGTTTGGTGTTCGAACGTTGACTGAGACCTTGCGAACGGAACTTCGATTAAGTGACGAAGTTGAAGGGGTACTCGTTCAAGGTCTTAAAGAATCAAGTGATGCCTATCAAAGAGGGTTAAGAAATGGAGATGTAATCTCAGCAGTTAAGCGAAAATCTATAGACAATGCGGATGAATTCTACGCAGAAGTAAGCCGTAGTATTGAAGCAGGCGATAAGGCCATATTACTCACGATTGAACGGGATAACCTAAAACAATTCATAGCATTTAGAATGTAGTATACCTTGAAAAATAAAACCTGCAAATAAGGCAGACTTTCCATAGAAAGCGCCTAGAGTGGCACGGTTTTGGTAGTTTATAAAGCGAGGGTTGTCGTTGAAAGACGTACAATACCTCGCTTTTTCAATTTAATGATGGAGAGACCATGAATTTGAACAGTTTTACATTAAAAGCGCAGCAAGCAATACAATCATCTCTAGACTTAGCCCAAGATGTAGGTCATCAGGCAGTAGAGGCAGTTCATATTGCAAAGGCCTTATTGGAGGGTGAACAGGATACCATCCATTCCATTCTATTAAAATTAGGGGTTCAAAAAGACCAGCTTAAAGCTATTGTAGAGAAAGAGCTTACAACGCGACCGAAGGTATCAGGCGCGTCGGTATCGGGGCCTTATCTAGGGCCAACTGCAAAGAGTATGTTAGATCAGGCAAAGGTAGAAGCTCGTGATATGGGCGATGAATATATTAGCACAGAGCATGTGCTAATGGCCATATCCAAGGTAGGTGAAACATGGGCGAAGGATTGGCAAGGCTTAGGGCTTAAAAAGGAAGCTATTCAGCAAGTACTTAAAGAAACACGCGGCGGGCAAAAAGTAGATGATCCGAACGCCGAGAGCCGTTTTGCAGCATTAAAAAAATATGCTAGAGATTTAAATGAGTGGGCAGAAAAAAACAAGTTAGACCCAGTCATTGGTAGAGATGCCGAAATCCGAAGAGTCATGCAAATCTTGTCCAGAAGAACCAAAAATAATCCGGTACTGATCGGAGAACCCGGAGTTGGTAAAACAGCTATTGCTGAGGGTATGGCATTGCGGATTGTGCGTGGTGATGTCCCTGAAGGCCTTAAGCAAAAGCGAATTTTGGCTTTAGACATGGGGGCATTAATTGCTGGAACTAAGTTCAGAGGTGAGTTTGAAGAACGTTTAAAAGCGGTGGTTAAGGAAGTAACGGACTCAGATGGAGAGATTATTCTTTTTATTGATGAAATACATACCCTTGTTGGAGCGGGTGCCACCGATGGTGCCATGGATGCGGCTAACATTTTAAAACCAGCTTTGGCTAGAGGAGAGATGCATGCCATAGGGGCGACCACCTTGGATGAGTACCGGAAATACATTGAGAAAGACAAGGCATTGGAACGGCGTTTACAAACGGTATTGGTGGGTGAGCCAAGTGTGGAGGATACCGTTTCGATTTTAAGAGGGTTGCAGGAGCGCTACGAACTCCATCATGGGGTTCGAATAACCGATGCTGCCATTGTGGCCGCCGCCGAATTATCTCATCGATACATTGCAGACCGATTTTTGCCAGATAAGGCCATCGATTTAATTGATGAGGCTGCTTCTCGTTTACGCCTACAAATAGACTCCCTACCAGAAGAACTAGATGCTTTGGAGCGACAAATACGGCAACTTGAAATAGAACGAGAAGCCCTAAAACGGGAACAAGATTCCACTACAAAAAAACAAGTAGAGAAAGAGTCTGCTAAACTTAATCAACTCGAAAAAGAACTTGCAGATTTAATCGAGAAGAGAACAGGTATGCGTACTCAGTGGGATCAAGAGCGGTCGGTCATTGAACAAGTACGAGATCTCAAACAAGCAATTGAAACCACGCGTAATCAGGCAGACAAGGCTGAGCGAAAAGGGGAGTATGAACGAGTAGCCGAGCTTCGCTATGGTACCTTAGTACAACTTGAAAAAGAGTTGCAACTTGCTCACGAGCATGCACAGCGATTACAAGAAGGAACAACCCTGCTAAAAGAAGAGGTGGTTGCTGAAGATATAGCCGATATCGTGGCGCGCTGGACTGGCATACCCGTCAGTAAAATGGTGCAGTCTGACAGGGAAAAACTGTTGATGCTTGAAGAAGAGTTGCATAAGCGTGTAATTGGGCAAGACAATGCTATTGAAGCCGTCGCTAATGCCGTTCGACGATCTAGGGCAGGCTTACAGGATGAAGATCGTCCCATAGGTTCTTTTTTCTTTTTGGGTTCTACTGGGGTTGGGAAAACGGAATTGGCTCGCACCTTAGCTGAGTTTTTGTTTAATGATGCTCAGGCCATGATTCGTATAGATATGAGTGAATACATGGAAAAACACTCGGTGAGTCGTCTAGTTGGAGCTCCTCCGGGATATGTTGGTCATGATGAGGGAGGTCAGCTTACCGAGGCGGTTCGCCGGAGACCCTATTCAGTATTGTTGTTGGATGAGGTGGAAAAGGCACATCCCGATGTCTTTAATATTTTACTACAAGTTCTCGATGAGGGGCGATTAACCGATAGTAAAGGCACAACGGTCGATTTTACGAATACCATCATCATTATGACCTCTAATCTTGGTTCCTCCCTAATTATGGAAGAAATGGAGCAAAACAAAGGGCCATGGGATCAATCGAAGTATATAAGAATGCAAGAGCAGTTGATTGATTTGTTGAAGAAGAGTATTCGTCCTGAGTTTTTAAACAGAGTGGACGATATCATTGTATTTCATCCGTTAGAGGCCCGTCATATTCGCTCTATTGTTGATATTCAACTCCAGAGGTTACATCATATGTTGGCTAAACAACAGGTTGTGCTTCAAATATCAGAGGAAGTTAAAAATTGGCTGGCTGAACGAGGATTTGATCCTGTATTCGGTGCGCGACCATTAAAGAGAATGATTCAGCAGCATTTGGTTAATAATATGGCCACCGAATTATTGAAAAAGGAACTCAATGGTGCAATAGAATTTGAAGCTCAGGTTTCCGAACAAGGGGATACCATTCTATTTGCAGAGATTCTACATGATCCGCAAGAATGGGCTAAAGAAAATTCTTAGCGTCTGCTTCTATCCGGCAAAGTAACTCCTCAACGGTGTATTCTTGTTCGGGCCGCATAAGCACACTTCTTAGTAGAATCACATCGCTGCTATCGACCGGGATTTCAGGGAATCTTTGGCTAAAATCTTTCGAACTTATCGTATAAAGTGATATAAAATACTGCTGACTAGGATCTTTGTGGGCCATACCTTGGTGGAATATTTCTTTGGACAAATTACTAATGGTCGATGTAGACCTTTGCAAATTTTTTTCCCCAGCAAAGTAAGTGATAATGTCGAGTTCAGGCGCCATATAAGCCGTCAGTACCTCGCTTTTATTTAAGTAATTAAAGGCCTTGGTAGCTGCACGGTGACAAGCGGTGAGTATAGGCCCAAATCCAAGATCTGACTGCAATGGAAAACACTGTAAAGTAGCCCAAAAAGCAGCAGCTGCGGCGCCTGCCCGAGAACATTCTAAGCTAATTTCACCTAGATGCAACTCTTCAGAACTGAAGTAAGTATAGGGAGAATCATGTTTGTAGAATACGCCAACCTCTGGGTTTTTAAAAAGTACGCACCCACATCCGTAGGGTTGTAGCCCATGCTTATGTGGATCGATTACAATACTATCGGCCTCATTC
Source organism: Rhodothermaeota bacterium MED-G12 (assembly GCA_002457365.1). Classification (GTDB taxonomy): domain Bacteria; phylum Bacteroidota; class Rhodothermia; order Balneolales; family Balneolaceae; genus UBA1275. Next base: position 16,303 of record NTKP01000002.1, on the reverse strand, counting down.
ATCCGGTCCCAATGGGTGACAGGACCTGGGAGGAGGTCCGAGATTGTTTTGAAAAAACCACCATAAGCGGCATCGATATGAATCCGAATGCCCCTGGAGTGAGCCCAATCAAGTATATGGGCAAGGGGTTCAACTTTCCCCAAGCCAGTAGTACCCATCGTGACGATTAACGTACCAATAGAATCGAACGGGAGTGCATCAAGATGTTCCGTAATGGAATGCTCAGAATCTAGCTGATCAGTATCTAACTGAAAAGAGTGAGCTTCCATACCTAAGACTTGAGCCATCCGGCCATGGGTGTAGTGGGCTTCGCTAGAATATGCGATCCCTTTTTTTGGGTGTATACTACGGGCAACCCAAAGGGCTTCTAGATTGGCAATGGTCCCACTTGAACTAAGGTGCCCTAAATAAGGATCATGATAACCGAACAAATTAGCCAAAGCGTGGACACACTCTTTTTCCATTTCAGAACTAGGGGGTCCTCCGTCTAAAGCGTGATTATTCGGATTTAACCCCATCGTTAGTGAATAGGCTAGCGCCGCAACCGGATGGGGGGGTTTGAGCATTTGACCTGCATAACTGGGATGATGAAAAGGATAATTCCCAGTAAGTCGTTCACTAAGGGTACGAAGAGTTTCTTGAATGATTGAATCTTCGACTATTAAGCTAGGGTGAGTCGTAAATGGACCGAAGGAGTTTTTCCACTTTTGGAGTTGCTGTAGAGATGGTTGAATGGTCTGAAATAGTGAGCTGTCCATTATCAAATAGGTAATTTAAAATAAATCCATTGATACACCCGCACTCAGTACTTGCTTAAGCTGAATATCTGTTGAAAAATCATGGTCATAGCGCAGTTCAAACTGCAACGAAGTTCGGAGAGTTGAATTTATTTTACCAATAAATTCGTTAGTCCAGTACACATCGGTTTCGTTTATAGGGTGCAACAAATTGGTAAAAGTTTCTATATCCGTATTGTATTGAACATTTTTGACCACCTCTTTTTGGAAAGTAATCCCCGTTGTAAGGCCGCCCTCAAATCGATAATTATCCCCTTGTTTAAGACCGTAATTAGGGGCTAAATCCTCTCGCAGAATAATGGTTTGTTTTAAACCAAGTCCTGCTTCCATTTGAAAACTTTTTTCGGCATTAAAGCTTATCCCTACCCCCTCGGTTAGGTAAGCAGGAGCAAAGAAACCAGAAATCAACGAGTCAGCACCTGCGGGATTACGTTTAGCATTGTACTCGAAACCGTCTCGAAACTGTGTGCGTAACATAACCGTACCATAGGCAGAAAGTCGTGTACGGTCGGAAAATCCAAAGGTGCTACGTGTCCGGATGGTCAATAAATCATCCGATTTACGGGTGTCATCATTCAAGCGTGCTTGACCGTACCTGCCATTTATGCGAATCCCAAACGCAAATAAATCGCCTCTGTAAATCTTGGAATAATTAGTTGAAAAAGTACCACTAATGGTGTTTACCCCTCCTTCGCTCCAGTTGTCAAAGCTTGCCTGAGCACCATTCAGATTAACCACCCAATTATCTTCCCAACCTTTTAATGTGTCTGGTATAACAATTGTTTGGGCTGTGGTAAATCCACCAAAAGATAAAAACAAAATAAAGGAAAGTAGCGCCGTTAGGCGTGAGTACAGTAGCCTCATTTTAAGCAATTTATGAGTTTTTAAATAATACCACTGCTTCTAAGTGGTTTGCGTTTAATAATACCTCTACATGTTCTCCAACTTTGGTTGGGATGTGTTCGCCAACAATATTGACCAATATCGGGTAGCGCCTGTGTCCTCTATCAATCAAGGATACAATTTCGATAGCCTCAGGTTCTTGTGAATGTAGCAATACAGAAAGCGCCTGAAATAAGGTTCGTCCCGAGAACACAACATCGTCCACGATTAGCACGTGTAGATCATTAAGATCGGGTATGGCTTGATTACCTTTACTGAATACATCTAAGTTATAGAGAACATCCCCCTGTCCGGGTCTATGCTGCTTGAGTTCGGAAACCAGCTCCTCGGCTAAGGCAAACCCCCGTTCGTTCAATCCAATAACGTGGAGTGGTTGATTCGCTGGGAAGCGTTCGTAAACCTGAATAGCCATTCTCTTAATGCATCGAGAGATTCGGGCTCGGTCCATGAGTGTAAGTTGGTGTCCCATGAGCTCTAAACGTTGTTTTTGGGTGTTAAGCAGTTAGGTAAAGATACGATTTATGTCATACTAATAAGTGTGTTTTTTTAGAGCCTATGCTCTCCATATTTCCTCAATGTTAAAAAATAGATGGGTTCAGTCTTGATTAGGGATTCATAGCTCCCTATCTTCAAAGTCTGTTAACGACTTTTTTTGCCCGGTCGTCTAATGGCAGGACACCTGGTTTTGGTCCAGTATGTGGGGGTTCGAGTCCTCCCCGGGCAACAATACTCGATGGATGTCAAGGTTAAGAGTCCATCGTTTTATGTAATCCTGAACATTTCAGTGCTAGCAAAATAAAATAACCTTGGACAGTCCTCTCGCTATATTCTCTGGTACCAGTAATCCAGCCTTGGCTCGCGCCATAGCAAAGGAGTATGGAACCAATCTTGGAAAAATTACCATCAAACAGTTTTCTGATGGCGAAATCTACGTAAAGTACGAACAGAGTATACGTGGTGAGGATATATTTATTGTCCAACCCACTCCCCCTTCAGGCGACAACATTATTGAGTTATTACTTATGTTGGATGCTGCTAAGCGTGCTTCAGTTAAACGGGTAACAGCCGTTATCCCTTACTTTGGATATGCACGCCAAGATCGAAAAGACCAACCTAGAGTGTCAATTGGGTCAAAGTTGATGGCCAATCTATTGGTTGAAGCGGGTGCAGATCGTATACTCACGATGGATCTTCACGCAGCACAAATTCAAGGATTTTTTGATATCCCTCTTGATCACCTTTACGCTTCCCGAGTATTCATTGATCATATGACCAAGCATCCAATTGATAATTTAGTGGTTGTTGCACCTGATGTTGGTAGTTTGAAAACGGCACGATCCTATTCAAAAAAGCTTGGTGCTTCCCTGGCCTTTATAGATAAGCGCAGACCCAAGCAAAATGAATCAGAGATAATGAACATTATTGGTGAAGTAGAGGGTAAGAATGTACTAATTGTTGATGATTTAATTGATACAGCAGGAACCCTGACCAACGCGGCTACTGCTATGAAGGAGCGTGGTGCACTAGACATACGAGCTATGTGTTCGCACCCTATACTCTCAGGACCGGCATTTCAAAGAATTGAAGATTCACCCATTGATGAACTATTGGTAACCGACACCATTCCATTGCGTCAGCCATCTGAAAAAATTAAGGTGCTCAGCGTAGCAAATATTTTTGCTGAAGCAATTGAACGGATTCATACCAATGACACCATCAGTGCATTGTTTGATAATTAAAAAGTAGAATAGGAAAAAAATGGCAAAGCCAGAATACGTTAAACTTGAGGGAACTCCTCGAGAAACCAGTAAAAAAGCAAACCGTGAGCTGCGAGCAGCCAAACGTGTACCTGCCGTATTATATGGTCCTGAAGTTCAGGAAAACACACACTTCTCAATAGATGAGTTAGCACTAGAAAAGATTTTGAGTCGTGCTCAAACGAAGGTGCAAGAGCTTACAATCGACGGGAAAGTGTACAAAACACTACTAAAGCGAACAGAATTTGACCCGGTTACGGATCGTCCTATTCATGCCGATTTTTACGTGTTGAGTGATAGGCATAAAGTGACACTCCGGGTACCTATTGGTATTAGAGGAACCGCACGTGGGGTTGTAGAAGGGGGTGGACGTTTGTTTCAACCTATGAAGTTCCTTCGTATACGTGTCTTACCAGAGAACATTGTTGCTGAGTTTGAAGTGGATGTGACTCCACTTCAAATTGGCCAATCGTTTCATGTATCTGATTTAGAGTTGGATGGTATTATTCCATTAGATTCTTTGAACAGAACAATTGTTACTATTCGACCACCAAAAGGACAATTATTGAAAGATGTCATTGAAGGTGAGGATGGTGACGATGCTGAAGGAACAGAAGATTCCTCGGAAGAAACTTCTGAAAAATAAGTAAAGGGTACCCGTGGCGCTTTTAGTTGGACTTGGAAATGTGGGCGCTGAGTATGAGGGTACTCGACATAACATTGGTTTTGATATCGTGGATAGGCTGGCCCACAAGTTGGGCAGCACTTTCCAACCAGGTGAAGGTTCCTTTGTCGTTGCAGAAGCACGATATAAGGGCCAAAACCTGTTTTTAATAAAACCGACCAATTACATGAACAACAGCGGTTCCTCCGTAACCAAAGCCATGGCACAGTTCAATCAAAAGCCAGATCAAAGTTTAATCATCTATGATGATTTACACTTGGCTTTAGGAGACATAAAGTTAAGACCTAAGGGCAGTGATGGTGGTCACAATGGAATCGCGGATGTTCATGAGAAAATTGGCTCTCAAGCCATACCTCGCTTACGAATAGGCATTGGGAATGATTTCCCTAGGGGCAGACAAGTTGAATTTGTGTTATCACCATTTAGATCTGAAGAGCTAGAGACGGTGAATCATATAATAGATGAGGCTGTTCAAACAAGCTTAGATTTTGTGGGGTTAGGCCTAAGCAGAGCAATGAATATACATAACTAAGATACCTCTTTTTTTACAGGTGCAGAGTCACCTCGTTAATTACCATATAAAACATAGAACGCAGAATTATGCAAACCATACTATACTTAATACCAATTGCAGGACTTATAGCTCTGCTTTACACGTTTATAAAGTCATCTTGGGTTTCCAAACAAGAAGTTGGAACCGAACGAATGGGACGGATAAGCGAAAGCATCGCCGCAGGGGCAATGGCTTTCTTAAAAGCTGAATACCGAGTACTAGCAATTTTTGTTGTTGCAGTAGCTATCCTTTTAGGAGTTAGCGCTAACCCCGAAACATCCAGTTGGATGGTAGCCATTTCCTTTGTGGTAGGTGCTGTTTGTTCAGGTCTTGCAGGATTTATCGGTATGCGTGTTGCCACCAAAGCCAATGTTAGAACCACAAACGCCGCCCGTACAAGTCTAGGTAAAGGCTTAGAAGTTGCTTTTGCAGGTGGGTCTGTTATGGGACTCGGAGTAGTAGGATTAGGAGTACTTGGTTTAAGTCTTTTACTGATTACTTTTGGAAGCATTTTTGGTCTTGAGGGCGCAGGTGCCGTTAACAAAGTATTAGCTATTGTAACAGGCTTTTCATTTGGTGCCTCATCTATTGCTTTATTCGCAAGAGTGGGTGGTGGAATTTACACCAAGGCAGCGGATGTTGGGGCTGATTTGGTTGGTAAAGTAGAAGCTGGCATTCCAGAAGATCATCCCCTAAATCCAGCTACTATCGCTGATAATGTGGGTGATAACGTGGGTGATGTTGCCGGTATGGGTGCCGATTTATTTGAGTCTTACGTTGGTTCCATCATTGGTACCATGGTATTAGGTGCGGCATTTATGACAATTCCAACATGGTCGGACAATTTTGAGGGGCTCTCTGCAGTATTGCTTCCCTTAGTATTAGCTGGTACTGGAATCCTTACCTCCATTGCAGGTACTTTTTTGGTTCGAGTGAAAGAAGGTGGAGATCCACAAAAAGCCCTTAATTTCGGAGAAATATTCTCTGGTGTAGTCATGTTAATTGCCTCTTATTTTATTATTAAATGGATGCTTCCAGAGAGTTGGACATTTACTGGAATTGAATATACTAGCACAGGTGTTTTCATTGCGACTATTTTTGGATTGCTTTCTGGCTTAGCTATTGGTTTTGTGACCGAGCATTATACGGGTACAGGAACAAAACCTGTTCTTTCCATTGTTAAGCAATCCGTAACTGGGTCTGCTACTAACATTATTGCTGGTTTAGGTGTAGGAATGATATCTACAGCTATTCCAATCTTGATTATAGCTGTTGCCATTATTGGTGCTTTTAGTTTTGCCGGATTGTATGGTATAGCTATTGCGGCAGTTGGTATGCTAGCAAATACAGGCATCCAATTAGCTGTTGATGCCTACGGCCCTATTTCAGATAATGCTGGTGGTATCGCTGAAATGGCGGAACTAGAACCAGAAGTTAGAGAGCGTACCGATAAATTGGATGCAGTAGGGAACACTACAGCAGCTATTGGAAAAGGATTTGCGATTGGTTCTGCTGCCTTAACGGCCTTGGCTTTATTCGCCGCATTTATTACTGCTTACGAAGCGGTTAACCCAGACGAAGTAATCATTAATGTTACTAATCCGTATGTGATGGCTGCTTTATTTGTAGGAGCAATGTTACCGTTCTTATTCTCTGCTCTGTCTATGAATGCAGTAGGACGTGCTGCAATGAGTATGATTGAAGAAGTACGACGTCAGTTTAAAGACATTCCAGAGTTGCGCGCAGCCCTTGATGTAATGAACAGTAATGACGGAAAAGAGTTTGCTGATTGGTCAAAAGAAGATCAAGCTACTTTTGAAGCAGCAGATGGTAAAGCTGAATATGAAAAGTGTGTGGAGATATCTACCGCGGCATCGATTCGTGAAATGGTATTCCCTGGTCTGTTAGCGGTTATCGTACCGGTCTTATTTGGTTTTGTTCCTGGTTTTATTAGTGATGAACCTACCTTAGGTGCCCAAATGCTTGGCGGACTCTTAGCCGGTGTTACATCTGCTGGGGTACTTATGGCTCTTTTTCAATCTAACGCAGGTGGAGCTTGGGACAATGCCAAAAAAATGATTGAAGAAGGGGTGACTATTGACGGTGTTGAATACAAAAAAGGGAGTGAGCCACATAAAGCCGCGGTAGTAGGTGATACAGTTGGTGATCCATTCAAAGATACTTCTGGACCATCACTCAATATCTTATTAAAACTTATGTCCGTTGTGGCATTGGTTATAGCAACGATGATTTAACGAGTATTTTCCAACCGATTTTCCTAGGAAAATAATGTCCTCAAATCAATTACTTAAACTGGTGTTCTTCCATGATCAGCGCATGGAAGATCTTGCCAGTTCAAGTTCAGACTCTTCTAAGGTTGATAGCGATGTACTTTCGTTATTTACCAAACCTGATCCGACCTATTCAAGGTTGTTTTTTATGGGAAGTGATCTTGCAAACAATCGTTACGGAATCAATTTATTAGATGCCTATCTTTCCGTAGTTACCATTATTGAAAAACTTTATACCTTACCTTTAAAGCTAGAACGGTCAATTGAGCAAGGAATAGGTGATTGGATGCAAGATGCTCCAATGGATGCCTATCTTCGATTAGTTCGGAAATCTAAAGACAGAATTACCTCCCCAGCCAATGGTTTGCATACTTCCTTTACAAAGGATATTCCAGCTACGGGTAACAAGAATCTAGAACAAGCTTGGGGATACGAAGTAGAAGCTTCTGTAATTCATCGTTTGCTAATGAAAGACGAGGTTATTTTAGTTAAACGCGCAGCAATAGATGGCTACGATATAGATTTATATAGTAAACGGAATCCCTACATCGATTTTTTCTATCCTTTACAGTCTTTATTACCAGACGCGTTTAGATTTTTTTCCATAAACGGTAAGCGGGTGCATTCCAAAGAAGCCTTGTATTTTGAACAAACGCGTCTCTACAAACCACCCCATGGTTTTGAAGAAGTTCATCCAGAATCCGTGCTTTAAATCGTTGGACCTGATGGTCTGATAAACCTAGCGGCATTCTTTTTAAATAGTGTAATTTTTCAGTACAAAATAAGCCAGCAAATATTTATCTTATTTAGACTATATTTAAATAAGGATGATCGTACCACTCACCACTACCAAAATAGGCGAACAAGTTCGTGTTAGTTGTCTAAACTGCACGAGTGAAGACACATGCAGGTTGCAAGAGCTTGGTTGTGTAGAGGGTGCAACAGGAACCGTTGTTTCTAATCAGAAAAACATCATATTGCAGGTCGGTGAATGCCGGCTAGCGATTACGCACCCTTTGGCCATGAATATTTTAGTTGAACCGGTCTCCAAAAAAAAATAACCGTAACCTATGTTGCTTTCTGACGCACGTGTTCAGCAAAAATATGAAGTGAAGCAGATTCAAGGGGAAGAACTTGTCAGAATAATGGAGATGGGTCTTACGCCAGGAAGTGTATGTGAAGTCATACGAAGGGCTCCAATGGGATATCCAATAGAGATAAAAATTCGCGGATATTTGCTAAGCTTACGAAAAAAAGAAACCGATGCGGTTGAGGTAAGTCCTATATGAGTAACCAGACCATTAATGTTCAAAAAGAATTATTGCGACAGCCTAGTACCATCGCTCTAGTTGGGAATCCAAATACAGGTAAGTCTACTATTTTTAACGCTCTTACTGGATTACGACAGAAAATAGCAAACTATCCGGGTATCACCGTAGAGCGTAAAATGGGAACCACCATTATCAATGGTGTATTGCATAAAATTATTGATCTACCCGGTGCCTATAGCCTAAACCACAAAAAAGCGGATGAACGAATCTCCTATGAAACTCTGATAGGGAGCTACGACCACGAAGAAAAACCGGACCTGCTATTGATGGTGGTCGATGCAAGCAATTTAGAGCGTAATTTATTTTTGGCCTCTCAGGTCATGGATTTGCAGATTCCAATGCTTATGGTTTTGACCATGAGTGATATCGCTGATGAACGAGGTATTCGGATTCAGTCTCAACAGCTGTCCAACGTATGGGGCGTACCAGTAATTTCGATAAATGCCCGATCTAAACAATGCGATGTACAGATTAAGCAAGCACTTGTTGAACAGGGGGTGGCTACTCCTAAACCTTTTCAATGGAATCCTTCAAAGCCACTCAGACAAGCCGTAGAACGATTGGATAAGGAATGGCTATCTGAACATACTCAATTGCCGGAGCGCGCCCGCCCTATAGAAGCCTTACGACTTCTTGCAGAAGGTAGTCTTGAAGATAGTTTTTATCAATATTCTGAGGAAGGAAAAGCCAAGAAATTAATCGAAGAACTGCAAAATACTCTGGAAGCTCAGGGTGAAAATCCAACGGCTGCTGAGGTAGTACAACGCTATCGTTTTATTGGCGATAGTTCAGAAGGAAGTGTAACTAAGGAGCAGAGGGACGAGCAGACTTGGACCGATCGATTGGATAATGTGCTCACCCACAGAGTAGCAGGACCCGTCATTTTTGTACTGGTCCTTTTGGTTATGTTTCAGTCTATCTTTAGTTGGGCTACTCCCTTTATGGATATGATTGATATGCTATTTATTGAGTTCGGTGCCTTTGTCGGTAGTTCACTGCCCGCAGGACTGTTAAACAGCCTACTGGTCGATGGTATTATTGCCGGTTTGGGAGGAGTAGTTATATTTCTGCCGCAAATTATTTTCCTATTTTTGTTTATTTACTTCTTAGAAGGAACGGGATACATGGCAAGGGCTGCGTTTGTGATGGACGGCTTTATGACAAAGGTCGGCTTACACGGTCGATCGGTTGTCCCCTTGATGTCCGGTTTTGCTTGTGCTATTCCTGGAATAATGGCAACAAGAACCATAGAGAACTGGCGAGATAGGCTGATCACGATTATGATTTTACCTTTTATGGCCTGTTCAGCTCGTTTACCGGTTTATGCGGTAATGATTGCTGCCTTTGTCCCTGACAAACGGGTCATTGGCTTTCTAACTTTACAAGGTTTGGTATTTTTTGGGTTATATCTATTTGGTATCGTGATGGCAGTTGGATCTGCAGCGGTGATGAAACGTATTTTTCCAACGGGGAAACCCACCCCTTTTTTAATGGAATTGCCACCGTATAAGTGGCCGAATGTTAGCTCGGTCGTAATTCAATCATTAGAACGTGGTAAGATCTTTGTTACAGAGGCGGGAAAAATTATTGTAGCTATTTCAATTATTTTATGGGTGTTAGCTTCATTCCCAACCTATGAACCCACGGCAAGTGATTTAGCTGATATGGACGCAAACGGGCAAACAAGTGAGCAGATGATATCGACCTTACAGTTGAATCAAAGCTATGCAGGAACCTTTGGGCAATGGATTGAGCCAGCAATTGAGCCGCTGGGATTTGATTGGAAAATTGGTATTGGTTTATTGACTTCTTTTGCTGCCCGTGAAGTTATGGTAGGAACGCTAAACACGATTTATAGCATAGAAGAAACAGAGGAGCAGTTGGGATTGATAGAGCGTCTAAGGAGTGAAACAGATCCAGAAACTGGGCTCCCTAAGTACACTTTGGCAACGGCTCTTTCCCTGATGATATTTTTTGCCATAGCCATGCAATGTATGAGCACTCTGGCCATCGTAAAGCGAGAAACAAATAGTTGGAAATGGCCTCTGGTTATGTTCGGTTACATGACTGTCTTAGCCTATTTTAGTGCATGGATAACCTATGAATGGGCGAATACTTTTTTACTTGGCTAGGTTTTGCACGTGCTTGGAACGCTATTTTTGATTCGCAATTAATACCGTAAAAAGAGATATTTGGCAGATGAAATTTTTAACCAAATTAGCTAACTCAATACGCGAATCTTCATCGGTATTGTGTATAGGACTTGATCCAAATAGTGCTCGATTGCCTGCACAGGTTCGTACTTTTTCTGAAGATCCGGTTGAACAGGTAGTATATTTTTGCCATCAGGTCATTCAGGCTACCGAGAAATATTGTGCAGCCTTTAAACCTAATGTAGCCTTTTTTGAAGCTTTAGGTCCTCATGGTCTAGATGCATTTAACCGTGTTGTTTCTGCTATTCCCAAGCGTCATATAATCATAGCCGACGCTAAAAGGGGGGATATAAGCACCACTGCAGAGCATTATAAGCTAGCATTTTTTGATCAATTTAAGGTTGATGCTATCACTCTAAATCCATTAATGGGTATGGAAACCTTAGAGGCTTTTAATGGCGACAGTAGTAAAGCGGTGTATGCACTAGCGCTGACGTCCAATGCCGGTGCACAGGATTTTCTATTGGCGAGGAGTGGTAATTTTGAGAGTCTTTCAGCTCATATAGCCCATCAATTAGCCAATACCCAGAAGTATTCCGAGACGCATCTGGGCATGGTCATCGGTGCCACCCAAAGCCAAGTAGCGCAGCAGGTCCTAGCTCTACATCCAAAGGCAGCCTTATTAATTCCTGGGTTTGGTGCACAAGGGGGAGATATCGAATCATTGGCAACATTATTAGCAACCCACTCTGGACTACCCCTAATCAATTCTAGCAGAGGAATACTGTTTGATGTGAACAACAACAAGGATAACGATTCAGCCCATGGAAGTTGGCAGGATCGAGTACTAGACCGAACTCTTACTGCGAATCAACGATTGCTTCCCATCTTTGAACAAGTGGAGCTGAATTAACAATACTATGAATATTTCAGAAGTCATTATTTATACCGACGGTGCGTGCAGCGGCAATCCTGGACCAGGAGGTTGGGGGGCTTTGTTACGACATAATGGGAAAGAAAAGGAGCTCTCAGGTGGAGAAGCCCACACTACTAATAATAGAATGGAAATGATGGCGGTGATCGAAGCAATTAGAGCTATAAAAAAGCCATGTTTACTTAAGATTCATAGCGATAGTGCGTTAATTATTAATGCGATGACGAAGGGCTGGATAGAGTCATGGCAGGCAAAAGGGTGGAAGAAGGCAGATAAAAAGCCAGTGGAAAATCAGGATTTGTGGTTGGAATTGTTGGAGGTGATCGGGGCTCATCAGGTGGAGTGGATCAAAGTGAAGGGACATTCGGGTATTCCAGATAATGAGCGAGTAGATCAATTAGCGGTGCAGGCGGCCAAACAATTTATGTGAAATTTTTTGTAGCTTCAAAACTGGATGTTTATCACGAATCTCTAAATTAAATCACCATGGAAGAAAACAACGATTTTGCTCCTTTTCACCTTGCTTTTCCAGTCAAAGACTTAACAGAAACGCACCAATTTTATACTCAAATATTGGGTTGTAGCACAGGAAGAAGCTCTGATCATTGGATAGATTTCAATATGTGGGGTCATCAGGTGGTAGCTCATTTAAGTCCAGATGAGGCAAAAGAATCTTCCAAAAATGCCGTAGACGGACATGGAGTCCCCGTTCGCCACTTTGGAGTAATTTTGAGTATGGAAGAGTGGGAAGCTTTGGCCGAACGTGTGAAAACTGCCGGTGTCCGTTTTATTATTGAGCCTTATATCCGTTTTAAAGGGGAGGCAGGTGAGCAGGCGACCATGTTCTTTTTGGATCCTAGCGGAAATGCATTAGAGTTCAAGGCTTTTGCCGATAAAAGCCAAATATTTGCTACCTAATACATTAGCTTCTTCTCTAAATATGAGTAGCTAAGGACCCTCGGTTAGGCGTCTTGCTCAAACTCGGCTTCGATATGTTCAACACGTTGTTGATATTCTTCCCACTGAAACATGAGCTCGGTCAATTCTTGCTTAATCTTTTCGTATTCTATGCTGGTTTCTTTTACTTGAACCGGGTCCTCATAAAAATCGACTTCGGCCATAGTAGCCTCAATAGTACGTAATCTGGTTTCGCATCCCTCAATAGCGGTCTCTACTTGAGCAATCTTTTTCTTAAGAGGCCCCATTCGCTTGCTAAGAGCATTTCGACGTTCAGCTTCTAGGCGTTTTTTTTCTTTTTTTGAGAACGCATCTGACTCCTCAGCATCGACTTTTTTGAAGGTATCTCTACTTTTTTGAGGTGATTGTGCCAATTCGGCTTCCTCTTTCTTTTTATCCAAATAATAGCTGACATTACCTAGGAAAAGTCGAACGCTACCGGGTTGAATCTCTAAGACTTTGTTTACGATAGGGTCTAGAAATGCTCTATCATGAGAAACAATCATGCAGGTGCCCTCATATTGCTGCAAGGCTTGTTGAAGAACCGTTTTACTGCTCATGTCCAAATGATTCGTAGGCTCGTCAAAAATGAGAAAATTTGCAGGAGATAGGAGCATTTTTGCTAAAGCAAGACGTGATTTTTCACCGCCAGAGAGGACCTTAACTTTCTTGAATACATCGTCGCCAGTAAATAAAAAACTACCTAAAATTGATCTCAAACGGCTCTCTTTTTCGCCAGATCCAGCTCCCATCATAATACCAAGAGGGTCTTCAGTATCATCGAGTTCATCTGCTTGATGCTGCGCAAAATACGCATCTTGTACTTTATGGCCTAGCCTTTGGGTTCCATTTTGAATAGGTTCAAGTCCACTCATAATCCGGATTAGCGTGGATTTACCAGCCCCATTAGGACCTACAACGGCTATTTTATCTTCTCGTTCTATTTCTAAATCTATGCCATCGAAGACGGTATGTTCTCCGTATCGTTTAACGACTTGGTCTAATTGAACGACGACCTGTCCTGTTCGCTCGGGTGTGGGAAACCGAAAAGATACCGTATCTAGTTCTGATTCCACCTCTATTTGATCTAATTTTTCAAGTTGTTTTACTCGGCTCTGTACCTGTCGAGCTTTACTAGCTTTATATCGAAAACGGTCTATGAATTCTTGAGTATCCTTGATTTGTTTCTCTTGGTTACGTTGCGCATTTATGAGTAATTCTCTCTCTTCGGCCCATTTACGCTCATAAAAGCTGTAGTTACCAGCATAATCCTGCAGTTTTCCTTGCCGTATTGCCAGTGTTCGATTGGTTAGACTATCTAAGAAGTATTGATCGTGAGAAACTACAATTACTGCTCCATTATACTGAACCAAAAATTGCTCTAACCATTGTAGCGACTCAATATCTAAGTGATTGGTAGGTTCATCCAGTAATAGGTAGGTTGGATCTTGCAACAATAGCTTAGATAGGGCCATTCGCATGAGCCAACCACCACTGAATTCACTCGTGGTTCGGCTAAAATCCTCTGAGCTAAAACCAAGACCCGTTAACACCTTTTCCACTTTTGAGCGGATGCTATAAATGCCAGATTGTTCTAATTCGGTTTGAAGAGAACCAAGTTGATCAAGATAGCTTTCGTACGACTGGGAGTTAGGATCCAGTTCTCCCAATGTGAGTTGCATTTTTTGAACTTCCTTCTCTAAATCAAATATGCCTTGAAAAACACTCTCCACTTCTTCGACAACGTTGAGGGAGAAATTAGGTTCTACCCCATCTTGTGGCAGGTAACCCAAGCTTTCGGTTTTACCCATGCTCACCGAGCCTTTATCAACTTCTTGAAGCCCCATAATTACCTTGAGTAAGGTAGATTTTCCGGCTCCATTTGGGCCCACTAATCCAATACGGTCTCCTGGATTAATAATAACTGACATGTCATCGAGCAAGGCCCGATCACCTAGTGAGAGGCTAATATTAGCACATTGTAGCATAATCTTTAGTTGGTAAATTCAATGGATTTTGCTTCAAGTGCACCCGCTATCAGCCGAGCAGTAATATCTAAGCCATCTGGGCCTAGCTGTGACATCGATTTTTCCTGACTAATACCGTATCCACCCCCCATAATTGGAGTAAAGCCATTTTCTATGAGCGTTTCAAGAGATCCACAATGCTGGTAAACGCTCATTGTATTGGGGTTTGCTTGGCCATATTCATTATCGGTTTTTATGAGCTTAGTAGCCTCAACATATTGCGTGAGTATTCCCCATGAAAGGGCTGTTTGGCTTAGTACAAAGGCGGCCATTTGATCACCAATAGGAAGGATTGAATCCACCCATCTGTCTTGATGAGTGTGCATTTTATCGGCATACCCCAGTAGTTTTTTTAGCCGGAAGGTGTATTCTTCCAATTTTTTGTCAGTGGTTTCTAGTATGAGGGTATTTTTTGGATTTGGATGGCTCTCTAGGGCTTGTTGAATGAGATCATAATACAGATCGTATATTTCATCACATAGGGCATGAGCCGCATCTAAATTACCTGAAACAGCAGTATCAGTAATAGCTAATAGCTTGTTACGAGTTTGATCAAATGCGGTGATGACGATGATAGCTCGATCGTATTCTTTAATGTATTCAACTGCATTAACCAGATTGGAAACATCCGAGATACTTTGCCCATCAAAACTTAATACGTGGATATCCTTCATTTTAGCAGCTATCTTATATCTGTTGGTGGGTGGCTGAGTTCATCGGAATAGATCACAGGAAAATCGGGTCTAAGATTGTATCGGCTTTTCATAACCTGACCGTATGCTCCTGCACTACGAATAGCTAAAACATCACCACGTTGGAGTTTATTAAGTGGATAATCTTGGATGAAGGTGTCTGAACTCTCACAAATGGGGCCCACCACATCGTAATTAACTAAAGGTGCGTTAGAGTCGCTCAGGCTTAAAGCGTCAATGATGTGAGTAGCCTGGTAAAGAGCTGGACGAATAAGTTCAGTCATGCCAGCGTCGACTACGGCAAAATTTTTGGTTGAGCGCTCCTTAATATAAAGAACACGGGTGAGTAGGCTACCTGCTTGGGCAATGATTGCACGGCCGAGTTCAAAATGTACTTCTTGGTCTTTTCGGTGATTTAAATGGGTGTCAAATACTTCAAAAAAAGCTTTTAGATCAGGAATCGGTTCAGCGTTTGGGTCACTATAGTTGACTCCAAAACCTCCACCCATATTGAGGACTTTGATAGTAAAACCACGATCTTCTATTTGCTCAACGTATTGGTTGGCTTTGTGGCACAACTCAACAAATGGTTCCAGGCTAGTGATTTGAGAGCCAATGTGAAAATGAATACCTAAAAATTGAATATGGGAGAGACTGGGCAGTGCATCTAAAACTAAGAGTAGCTCCTCATCACTAATGCCAAATTTATTTTCATGTAAGCCTGTTGTGATGTATTTGTGAGTATTGACCTGCACATTTGGATTGAGTCGCAGAGCGATGGGCGCTTGTATATTTTTTCTTTCAGCGATTTCGTTAATTACGATCATCTCTTGTAGCGATTCCACATTAAAGCAAAAAATACCCTCATCAAGCCCTAATTCAATTTCGGCGTCTGACTTTCCAACTCCGGCAAAGGCAATATGCTTTGGATCAAATTGGCAATCGATAGCTTGTTTGACTTCACCACCGCTCACACAATCGGCACCAAGCCCTGCTTTTTGTATGCGTTGTAAAATTTTGGGTTCGTGATTCGCCTTTAACGCAAAATGAATATGATAGCCCTTTTTTGTGCCATGTTCATTTACAAGATCAAGCGTTTTGTCCAGTAAGCTAAGATCGTAATAATAGCAAGGAGTAGAGCGATGCTCTAAGGCCGCAATTATGTCGTTAGAATTCATAGATAATCAAAGAAAATGGTAAGTGAGCGTTAATCAGTGCAGTAG
>NTKP01000019.1 GCA_002457365.1 Rhodothermaeota bacterium MED-G12 | reverse complement strand
CCGATTAAGAATCAGTACGAGCAATTATGCAATGCGGCAGCAATAGAGCAGCTAGGTGGAAAGGTGGTATATGATATTGGCCCAGAATTTGTCTTTCAACTCCGGCAATGGCTACAGTCTGGTAAACACCTAGACCTCCCAGAAGTGTGTGATGAAAAAAGCCTCATCCAAAAAATTATCCAGCAGGGCACATCAAACACTAAACCTAGGAACGAACTGTTTAAGAGGCATGCCATTTTTGGTTGAGTCTAGCGAGCTTTCATCTCGGTTTAACTCAATTTCATAGCGTATAAATGTTGGATTGAGATACCGGTATTGGTAATAAACGCGTTTGTTGCCGAGAGTTTTTGAGCATCGCTCAATACAAAGAAGGGCGGCGGACTCACCTAAGCCCATATGCTGGGCGATTTCTTTGTTTGCATTCACCGCAGTAAAGGTATAAGAACCAGCGGTTATAGGGATTTCATATTTTTCTTCGAGTATTTCGTAGATAGTTTTGTGTTCTAAATCCTCATCGAACAAAAGTTGACCATAACTTCCTGGTAACCATGTTTGATCAAAAGCGACAATTTTATCATTAGCATATCGAATTCGCTCTAACTTCATAAGCTGACTGGTTGGAGAGAGACCAAGTTTCGGGTTTATGCTGACTTTTGCTTTAGTTTTTTTAAAACAGATTATTTTTGAAGTTGCTTGATACCCTGCTTTTTTTAGATCCTCTGCAAAATCGGTGAGTTGTATTAGTGGGCTTTCATTATTCCGAGCCATAACAAAAGCCCCAAGTCCTTGCTTTCTGTAAATTAAGCTTTCATTTTCTAGGGTTTGTAGGGCTCTTCGTACGGTTATACGACTCACTTGGAAGTATTCACAAAGCCTTTTTTCAGATGGTAATTTATCCCCCTCTTGGAAATAATTTTCTCTTATTTCTCTGCGCAGGTGATGCGCAATTTGTTCATGTCGGGGTTTAGAATGTTCTTCCATAACGGTTGTTGTACATTATTTTACCTATGCCTGTGTAGATAGTAAAGAATGAATAAAATCAAACCTGTACTAAATGTAATAACATGTTGTTACAAGTGTACAGATATTTGTACTATTATACAAGAATTTAATCTGGTTCAAGAGATGATCCCTTAACCAGCTAACCAAACACAACTAATGTAAAGTCATCATGTTTTTTGAACAAATATTTGAGGAAAAGTTGGCACAGTATGCCTACCTAATAGGTTGCCAGAAATCAGGAGAAGCAGTGGTTATCGATCCTATGAGAGATATTGATCGATACAATAAACTAGCTGCCAAGCACGGATTAACTATTGTTGCCGCGGCCGAAACGCACATTCATGCCGATTATATCTCAGGGCTTCGGGAATTTGCTGCCCGAGGGGTAAAAGTGTATGCCTCCGACGAAGGCGATGAAAATTGGAAATATGAGTGGCTTAAAAATAGCGACTACAACTACGAATTTCTGACTGACAATGATACCTTTAAAATCGGAAACATCATTTTCAAAGCGGTTCATAGTCCTGGTCACACTCCAGAGCATATCAGTTATTTAGTATCTGATGGAGCCACTACCGATGAACCTATGGGTATTTGCTCGGGGGATTTCGTATTTGTGGGTGATGTAGGTCGTCCCGATTTGTTAGAATCCGCTGCAGGTATGGAAGGTATGATGGAGGAGTCGGCAAGAATACTGTACAAATCGTTGGACAAATTCAAAGATTTAGCACCCTATGTCCAGGTCTGGCCTGGACATGGAGCCGGAAGTGCCTGTGGAAAAGCCTTAGGTGCCGTGCCAGATTCTACGGTAGGTTATGAAATGAGGTTTAACAATTCTATTCGTGCGGCTATTACTGAGCAGGATTTTGTGAACTTCATACTAGATGGACAACCAGAGCCACCTCTTTATTTTGCTCGTATGAAACGTGACAATAAAATGGGTCCGAAGGTACTTGGAGACTTTCCAAAGCCCCAAAAAATGACAGCAGATGAGTTTGTTTTTGCGGTTCATTCCAACGAATCCGCCGTGGTTATTGATACGCGTGAACGCGAAGCTTTTATGGACAAACACCTTAAGGGTGCGTTGTTTGCCCCAGTCAATAAAGCCTTCAACACTACGGTTGGATCTTTTGTAATGGAGGATGAACATATGTACCTGGTTGTAGAAGAGGATAAACTCCACGAAGCAATACTCGATTTAATCCGCATTGGCTTAGATAATATTAGCGGATATATAACCCCGTCTGAACTATACGCAAAGCAGGACCTAGAGGTAGTTAGGACCGAAACAATTACTTTTTCGGAATTCGATGGTTATAATGAGTCCGGTAACTATCGTGTACTCGATGCTCGCAAAGAATCTGAACATGCCACTGGGGCGGTACCTGGAGCACTTAACTTTGCTCATACTCGCATCCTCGAAAATCTTGACAAGATACCTGCTGATAAACCGTTATTGGTACATTGTCAGGCTGGTGGAAGAGCGGCTTATACCTCTGCTTTATTACAAAAACATGGGTATGAGGTAGTATTAATTGCTGACAAGGTTGAGCCTTACCTACAGCAACGTAATCTTATGGTTGAGGCTTAATTCATGATTGGTGCATGGATTGGAGCCTTGTTAATTGGAATTTCCCTGGGTCTTTTAGGCTCGGGGGGATCCATCCTTACCGTACCTATTTTGGTGTATTTGGTAGGAGAGCCTGAAAAAGTAGCCATTGCTGAATCGCTTGGTATTGTAGCCACCATTTCCCTAGTGGGCGCGATACCTTATGCCATAAGAAAAGAGGTGGATTGGAAAAGTGTTTTTTATTTTGGAATACCAGGAATGGCGGGAACCTATGGGGGAGTTGCGCTGTCTGTTTTTTTAACAGGTAGTATGCAATTGATGATTTTTGCTACCGTCATGTTGCTAGCGGCGGTAATGATGATAAGAAAGCCAAAAGAGCTACAAGTCAAGGATAAACAAGCTCCAATTTGGCTGTTGATTACCGAAGGATTAGTCGTTGGAGTTATTACTGGTTTGGTTGGAGTTGGTGGTGGTTTCTTGATTATACCAGCCTTAGTCTTATTAGGTGGATTATCTATGCGTATTGCCGTTGGAACGAGTTTGTTTATTATTGCTGCTAAGAGTTTACTTGGGTTTTATAAATATGTTGATGTATTAGCCAAAGAGGATTTGGGTGTAAACTGGAACCTATTAGTCGTTTTTACCTTAATTGGTATTGTAGGTAGTTTTTTGGGAGGTAAGGCAAGTCAGTTTATACCTCAACAAAAGCTAAAAAGAGGCTTTGGCTATTTTCTTATTGTCATGGGAGTATATATTCTCTACACTAATTTTGCCTAAGTAGAGTTAAAGAAGCAATTCATAATAGCTTTATCCTACATAGGGCGGTAGAATTTACTACATTTAGGTACTCACAATCTCAAAATCGAAGTACGTATGCAGTTAGAATCAACCGTCCGCCAACTAGCAGCTGAAAGTAAGGTAAGCGAATCGCTGTGCAAGCATGTATCTGCTCTTTCCGAAATTTTAGAACAGCTTAGTCTAGATCGAAGTACCCCTGAATTTCTGTCCTTATTAGGCAATGCCCCTCTTCAAATAAAAAAAGCACTAGATCAGGGCGAAACTAATGAACTGGAAGCCTTTTTGAAGGGACTTCAGGGTCTATCAACCCGAGAGATAAAAGAGTTTTTGAGGATATACACTACCTATTTTCATTTGGTTAACTCTCTAGAGCAGCATGAAATTAGTCGGATAAATCGTAAACGCGAGTTCGCAGAAACACCGGATACCCCTCGAAATGAAAGTATTTTGGAGGCGGTGCATGCCATGAAAAAGCAAGGTTTTAGCTTTGCGGAGGTGATGGATGTGTTTAATCGCATGGATATTCAGCCCACCATTACGGCCCATCCAACAGAAGCGCGGAGGCGAAGTGTACTCACCAAGCAGCACGAAATAAGTGAGATGGTGAGTAAATTAGGCACCGAAGAACTAACTTCAGATGAGGAGCGGTATTTAAGGAAAGAAATACTTAATCAGTTGAAATTACTACTTCTGACCGATGAGGTTAGGGCCGAACGAATGTCGGTAGAGGATGAAGTAGAAAATGGACTCTATTTCTTTACCCATACTATCTGGGATGCGATCCCAAGACTCTATAAAGATATGAGACTGGCATTGGAGACCTACTATCCAGAAGCTTATGCCCATCATGCTCCTGAGTTACCTATAGTGCTTCGTTATCGTTCTTGGATTGGAAGTGATCGGGATGGCAATCCTAATGTCACCTCTTCAGTAACATGGAAAACCCTTATTGAACAGCGTAAAACGGTTATTCAGCTGTACTTAAAAAAACTGGACCATCTTCGTAGATATTTGAGTATTTCCTATAAAGAAGCCACTATATCGGATGCATTGAGAGAATCTTTGCGGAAGGAAGAAAGCGATAATCCACTGAGTGATTTATACGAGAGACGGTATCAAAGGGAGCCTTACAGAAGGAAAATTACTCATATAATGCAACGTTTTAGGACACAATTACATGCATTAGAAGGCACTAAGAGTCATATTCTACGTACGGCTAAAGAGTATACTCCTGAGGTATTTATTGGGGATTTAGAACTTATATGCCAATCCTTGCAACAACAAGGGTTCAACGGGATTGCAGAACAGGGTAGGCTACACGACTTGGTGGTTTGTGCCAAAACCTTTGGGTTTCACTTGACGGCTTTGGATATTCGACAGCACTCTCGTCTTCATGAGGAAACAGTGGAGGAAATGTTGCGCTTTGCGGGTGCTGAAAGTGATTACGCCCACCTTTCTGAAAGTGAAAAAATTGATTTACTGGATAGGGAACTTAAGAATCCACGGCCGCTATGTTCAAGGGGATTCCAACGAAGCGAAACGGCTCAAAAAGTGTTGGGTGTTTTTGAAGAAATCCGAGACATGCTTGAACTCGATCCCAATATTTTTGGCAGCTATATTATTTCAATGACCCATGGGGTTAGCGATATGCTAGAAGTCCTTCTTATTGCCAAAGAAATGGGCTTATGGAGTATAGAGGATGGAAAAGTTACTACCCCTTTGGATGTGGTACCTCTTTTTGAAACGATCGAAGATTTAGAGCATTCCCGTGATTTAATGGCTCAAATGTTTGAGGACCCACTTTTTAAAGAGCATATAGAGGCGAGGAATAATTTCCAGGAAATCATGCTAGGATATTCCGACAGCAATAAAGATGGTGGATATTGGACAGCAAATTGGGCATTAAATAAAGCTCAGTACGATTTAGGAATGGTTTGCAGAGAATATAATATAGACTTTAGGCTTTTTCACGGCCGAGGTGGTACCGTGGGTAGGGGTGGTGGACAGTCCAACAAAGCCATTGTCGCAATGCCGCCAGTGAGTAACAACGGGCGCATTCGATTTACTGAGCAAGGCGAGGTGATTTCCTTTCGCTATTCTCTAGAGACCATTGCTCATCGCCACTTAGAACAGCTTGTTCATGCGATGGCTCAGGTAATTAATGCTCAAAAAAATGCACCAGGGTACCTTTATGGTAAAGATCGTGAATGGGATCTCATGCAGGAGCTTTCTAAATATACGATGGAAGCTTATAGGGGCCTAATCGATGCGCCAGGCTTCTGGGAATGGTACATGCAAAAAACACCGATCGAGCATATTGGTAAGCTTCCCATTGCCTCTCGACCCGTTTCCAGAGGTGCTGGAGGTGGGTTGACTTTCGATGGACTTCGAGCCATTCCATGGGTTTTTGCATGGACTCAAGTCCGCTACAATGTGCCGGGATGGTACGGTATAGGATCGGGTTTAAAAAAACTAATGGATAATAATCCTGATGCTCAAGACATCGTAAAGCGTTGGTTTAGAGAATGGACTTTTTTCCACACCGTTCTTAATAATTCCCAGCGCGAGTTGGCTCGAACCCATATAGCTACCTCTGAATTGTATTTGGAGCATCCTGAAGAGGATACCTTTCATCAAATGATACTACAGGATTTCAGTTGGGCAACCGAGTATATCACACGCATAGCCGGCATGGAGAAGATTTTAGATCACAACCCTGTCATCCAGCGCTCAATAGCTTTTAGAAATCCCTTTACGTATCCTCTCAATGTCATTCAAACCGAGCTAATTCAACGCTGGTCACAACGCAACTTAACCGACCAGGAAGAAGAGGAAATACTAACAGAGTTACTGTTTTTAAATATAAACAGCATCGCTGCAGCCATGCAGAGTACAGGTTAAGTTCCCCCACTAAATAGCAGTATTTTATAAGAACTTTCATATACATCCTTACTATATTTCGCAAAAGATTCAAAGAATACAAACATGGCTTCAACAATAAAGGTAGATAAGGCGGCTACTTCCCGAATTCAAGAAGTGGATATGAATAACTTAGACTTTGGTCGGTGTTTCACAGATCACATGTTTGAGATGCAATATGCAAACAATGCCTGGAAAACGGCTCATGTTAAACCATTTGGCCCTATTCAAATTACCCCGGCATTGAACGTGCTCCATTATGGGCAGGCCGTATTTGAAGGAATGAAAGCTTTTTATGTAGATGAGGGTCAGATTAATTTATTTCGCCCAGATGTGCACCATGCCCGCTTTAATCGATCGTGTCGAAGAATGTGCATACCAGAAACTTCCTTTGAGGTATTTATTGAAGCATTGGAAACTCTGCTACGGCTAGATGCGGCTTGGGTGCCACAGAAGCGAGGCACTGCGCTCTACATTAGACCCTTTATTTTTGCTAACGAAGATTACCTCGCCGCTAGAGTGTCATCCACCTATGCCTACCATATCATTATGTCCCCAGTGGGCGCCTATTATGCCGAAGGTTTTAATCCAGTTTCTCTAACCACTTCGCCTGATTTTGTGCGTGCGGTGCCGGGAGGAACTGGTGAGGCTAAAACAGCGGGTAATTACGCAGCCAGTTTCCTACCTGCTCAACAGGCTCAGCAAGATGGATTTACACAGGTACTTTGGTTGGATGCCATTGAGCACAAGTACATTGAAGAAGTAGGTACCATGAACATTCACTTTCTCATTGACGACACCTTGGTGACCCCCTCGTTAACGGGTTCGGTTTTATCAGGTATTACCAGAGATTCCGTTATCCAACTAGCTAAGGAGTGGGAATATGAGGTTCAAGAGCGTAGAGTTTCGATCGACGAAATCATGCAAGCATCTGCCGATGGCCGGCTTAAAGAAGTCTTTGGGAGTGGAACCGCTGCGGTTATCAGTCCTGTAGGATTAATTGCCCACAAAGGCCAAAAAATCGAAATTGGCAACGGTAAAATTGGTCCACTTGCAGAGCGATTGTACGATACCATTACGGGCATTCAATACGGTCAAATAGAAGATCATTTTGGCTGGACTCATCCCGTTACCCTTCAATCTTAAGTCCCAGGTGCAACTTCATACCATTATAGCAATCATGCTCGGTGGAAGTTTAGGCGCTTTGAGCCGGTACCTACTCAGTGTAGGAATAGAACGATGGCTAAAACCAGAAATGTTACCCGTCGGGACCATAGTGGTGAACCTTGTGGGATGTTTTTTAATCGGCCTACTGGCGGCCCTATTTGAAGTAAAAAATTGGGGAAACGGCTGGCCTCGAATGTTTCTATTCGTAGGATTTTTAGGCAGTTTTACCACTTTTTCCACCTACACATTCGATACTTTCTTGTTGCTCAAAACAGATCAATTTGTGGCGGCCTTTCTAAATATGGGGCTACAAGTCCTGCTCGGATTAGCCTTGGCCATAGCAGGATGGTATTCGATTTATGCCCTCAAGATCTCTGGTTGATGTATCCCCAAACGCCTCAATACCCTTTGCGCCGATCCACAAGAAACTGTGCGGGCATACCAGATGAAATTCGACTGTAATTTTCCACAATCAAAGCTGCAGCATCAGCTACTCTGGTCTTTGCCGCTATGTGGGGGGTGATTACTACTTCCTTACGATTCCAAAAATGATGGTTTTGAGCAAGTGGTTCCTTCATGAATACATCCAAGTATGCTCCTTGAATATGCTGGGTATCCAGGGCATAAATCAGGTCTTCATCAACCAGTTGGGTCCCTCTTCCTGCATTTATAATGAAGCTTGGTTTCGGCATGCTCTTAAAAAGTTCTAGATCTAGTAGGCCCTGAGTTTCGGATGTATTTGGAAGTAATGAAACTAAGACGTTACACTGTTCAGCAAAGGTGCGAAGTTCGTGTTGTTCATAACAACGCACCAGCGGAAGTTCTTTTTTGGATCGAGACCAGCCCAACACCCGGTAGCCTTGAGCTGCTAGAGATTGACTGACATAGCTCCCAATGTTTCCCAGTCCCATAACCCCAATGCTGAGATCTTGATGTCCTAGGGTTTCTTTAGGAGCCCATGAAGTAACTGATTGATTAGCTCGATAGAATAATCCATGATGCCGAATATCCATAAGAGCCCAATTAACATATGCGAGCATATCGGTGGCAAGGGATTCCAGGCTCATTCGGGCAATGGGAATATGAGCAGGTATACTGGCATCTTCGAGAAGATCAGCTACACCAGCTCCGTAGGACTGGATGAGTTGGAGGTTTGGATATGGACTCAACGCATGTTCAGGTATGTTCCAGCATACAGCCATCCTTACCGCCTCTTTTGCCGTTATTCTTGGCCATATATCCACCTGAATATTTGGATCCAAACCCTGAATGTGTTCTTGCAATTCGAGAAAATTTCTGTTCGTAGAGATCAGTGCTATAGCCATGCTAGAATATAGGGTTTGATAATAAAAATTTGTGGAAAACTTGTGCACATAGTCTTTGTTGGTTACCCTATATTAACAAGATAATTACTTATGTATGTATCTAATATTTGACACCGAAACCACCGGTTTACCCCGAGATTATAGCGCACCAATAACCCAATTAGATAATTGGCCAAGATTGGTTCAATTGGCTTGGCAGTTGCATGATCAGACAGGCGCATTACGATCGAGTGGAAACTATATCATTCGCCCTGAAGGCTTCACCATACCCTTTAATTCTGAACAAATTCATGGTATTTCTACCGAAAGAGCCTTAAAACAAGGAGTCGATCTCAAAGAAGTACTGGAGATTTTTAGAAAAGATATTGATCGGGCCCATTTTTTGGTTGGACATAATGTGTCCTTTGATGAACGTGTGATGGGGGCAGAATACCTGCGAAACAGAATCCCATCGGCTATCATGGATAAGGCTAAGATAGACACAAAAGATGAGGGTACTCAGTTTTGTGCTATACCAGGTCCACGAGGATTTAAGTGGCCTTCCCTAGGAGAACTTCATCACGCATTGTTCAACAAGGGATTTGATGATGCACACGATGCTGCTGCAGATGTAGAGGCAACCGCTCGTTGTTTTTTAGAGTTGGTGCTACTTGGAGAGGCCAAGTTTAGCTTTCCATTAGATGCTAAATTGTATGAATCCCCCCAGAGCTATCTTAAAAGAGAAAATTACATAAATCTCGTTTCACCAGATCGCCTTAAAACCTCTACGGCACCTGTTGAACAAGCAGGCGATACAGAGAAATCACAAGATCAAGGGCCCCTTGAGCATAGCTTAATTGACCCAAACATAGCAACGCAAGGAAATTCTGTAGCCTCCGAAGAACAAAAAGAATCGGCAAAAAAAAAACTAGAAAAATGGACACAGGGAAAGCCTCTTAGTTTCTCTCATCTGCACTGTCACTCTAAGTATTCTGTGCTTAGATCCACGGCGGGGGTTAAAGATTTGGTCGCAAAAGCAGCGCAGTGGAAGATGCCGGCTGTGGGACTTACGGATTTAGGCAACATGTTTGGTGCATTCACCTTCGTTGCAGAAGCTCATAAACAAGGGATCAAGCCCATTGTGGGATGCGAACTGTATTTGGTTGAAGATCATGCGAAGAAAAAATTTACCCGTGAACATCGTGACTTACGTTGGCAAGTACCTCTACTGGCAAAGAATCAGCAGGGCTTCAAAAATTTATCGAAAATCTGTTCCCTTGGATACACCCAGGGGTACTATTATAAATATCCAAGGGTGGATAAACAGATCATTGCTGAACACTCTAACGATCTTATCGCTCTAAGTGGAGGTACCAACGGCCTACTTGGAGAACTCATTTTAAATAAAGGAATAGAGGCTGCAGAAGCAGAAATTAGCTGGTGGATAGATTGTTTTGGAGATGATTTCTACCTTGAACTAATCGATCACGGATTACCGGAAGAACAGCGCGTAAACGAAGTATTTCGGGGTTTTTCTGAAAAATATGGCGTTTCCTTAGTTGCTTCAAATAACTGCTTTTATATGGAAAAAGCAGACGCAGATGCTCATGATGCGCTTATCTGTATTGACGATGGGGCCCTCAAAAGTACGCCCATAGGTAAAGGGCGTGATTTTAGATATGGATTCCCTAACCATGAGTTCTATTTCAAGTCTTCTGAAGAGATGATTGGGGTATTCTCAGATGTTCCAGAGGCGATTTATGGGACTTATGAAATTGCCCAAAAGATAGAACCCATCGTCTTAGAGCGTGAGGTTATTCTCCCTAAATTTGATATTCCGGCAGCCTTCGAAAATGAAGATGATTATTTGCGCCATCTCACCCTTCAAGGGGCGGCTCAGAAATACGGAGAACTAAGCCCTGAACTCCAAGATCGCATCCATTTAGAACTGGGAATTATTAAGGATATGGGCTTCCCCGGATATTTCCTTATTGTTCAGGACTTCATTGCAGCTGCCAAAAACATGGGGGTGTATGTGGGCCCTGGAAGAGGCTCGGCCGCGGGTTCTGTGGTGGCTTATGCAACGGGTATTACCAACATAGATCCCCTTAAATATGAGTTACTTTTTGAACGATTTTTAAACCCTGAGCGGGTTAGCATGCCCGATATTGATATTGACTTTGATGACGAAGGTCGTCAAAAGGTAATTGAGTATGTGGTCGATAAATACGGGGCTGACCAGGTGGCGCATATAGTTACCTTCGGTTCTATGGCAGCGCGATCCTCGGTGCGAGATGTAGCTAGAGTGCTTGATTTACCCCTTTCCGATGCCGATCGAATAGCAAAATTGGTTCCAGAAAGACCAGGAACTACACTGGATGATGCATTCTCGGAGGTAAAAGAACTAAGGGAAATCCGAGATGGGGAAGGTCTGGAAGCGGAAACACTGCGAATGGCGCAAATATTAGAAGGATCAGTTCGAAACACAGGCCTTCACGCCGCAGGCATTATCATCGCTCCCGATCAATTAACCGAATATATCCCTGTTAGCACGGCCAAAGATGCCGATCTGCAAGTGACCCAGTTCGATGGGGGTGTTATTGAGTCCGCTGGGATGTTGAAAATGGATTTCTTAGGCTTAAAAACGTTATCCATCCTGAAAACAGCTATTCAGTTTGTACAAGAGAATCATCAAAAAAGTTACAACCTAGACGAGGTTCCCCTAGACGATTCAGCGACCTTTGAACTGTACCAAAAAGGTGGAACCTTAGGGACCTTTCAGTTCGAGAGTGAGGGGATGAGAAAATACTTAAAAGATCTGAAGCCAACTACCATTGACGATCTTATTGCTATGAATGCACTATATAGGCCAGGGCCTATGCAATTTATTCCCAACTATATTGAGCGAAAGCATGGGCGTGAAGAGGTTGAATACGATCATGAGGACTTAGTCCCCTTGTTAGAGACTACTTTCGGAATCATGATTTATCAGGAACAGATCATGAAAGTCGCCCAGCAAATGGGTGGTTATAGCCTAGGAGAAGCTGACGTATTACGGCGTATAATGGGTAAGAAAAAAGCGGATTTACTTCCACCAGAGGAGGAAAAGTTTATTCGTCAATCTGTAGAACGTGGATACGACGAGAAAGTAGCTAAAAATGTATTTGATAAGATGGCTATGTTCGCCGGCTATGGGTTTAACAAATCCCACTCAGCAGCGTATTCGGTAGTGGCCTATCACACTATGTACTTTAAAGCTAACTATACCCCAGAGTATATGGCGGCAGTACTAAGTCATAACATGAGTGACATAAAGAAAATTGCCTCCTTCATTGAGGAATGTCAGCAACTTGGAATACCTGTAGACCCACCCAATATTAATACCTCTAGAGGGAGGTTTGTGGCTAAAGATGGTAGAGTTCAGTATGGTATGTCTGCTATAAAAGGGGTAGGAGATAGTGCTATTCAACATATAGTAGAGCAGCGCGCTACCGAGGGCGAGTTTACATCTATTTTTGATTTTGCTTCACGGGTAGATGTTCGCGTATGCAATAGACGTACCCTTGAAAGTTTAATACAGGCTGGTGCTTTCGATAGTCTATATGATAACAGAGCTCAACTTCTTCAAGGCGTAGAAGATATTTTATCTTACGCCAACAGAAAGCAAGAAGAAAAAAGATTAAACCAAGTTAATTTGTTCGGTGGGGCTGGATCAGATGCCGCCCTACAAGAGCCAAAGCTCCCCAGTATTCCAAATTGGACTTCTATGGAGCGACTAAATCGAGAGCGTGAATTAATCGGCTTTTATTTAAGCGGGCATCCTCTAGAACGGTACAAAGAAGATATACAGCTATTTTCGTCTCATACACTCTCCTCGGATACCATAGACCAACTCAATCACGATTCTGAACTAAATGTTATTGGAATTGTAACCTCAAAACGAGTCATAACGGATAAAAAAGGGCGACCAATCGCTTTTTTGATGGTTGAAGATAGACATTCGTCCATGGAGATGGTGGTCTTTAGTCAGCAATTTGATCAATATGCAACACTTCTTGAAGTAGATAATGTGCTTTGGATAAAAGGTCGCTATAGTAAACGTGACCGTGGTAATTCGATGATTGTACAAGCGGTGGAGCGGGTGGAAAATCTAAGAGAAAAACACCAGGATAAACTTCGTCTGTCTATTCGATTGCATACTCATAATCTAGAGAGTAGTTCCATCGACCGTTTGGCTCATTTGCTGAGTTTACACCAAGGCCATACCTATGTGAAAGCTCAAATTGAAAGTGAACAAATGGACCGGCCAATAGCGATGAATATTCGCAAATTTGTGGTTGATCCATCACCCACACTTATGCACGAATTACGTATATTACTAGGAGAAGAAAATGTAAAATTAGCTCTTCAAAATGGGACTTGATTACCCTATTTTTCATGAAGTAGTGTCAAAGAAGTTCCCAGGAGAAAAATCATAATGGAAATGATACATCTTCCAGTTTTGTATACATTTTCTTTAGGATATCACTCACATTAATACCAATTAGATCATTACCATCATGTCAAAAACTGTAGAAATAACCGACGCTAATTTCGATCAAGAAGTACTTCAATCCGATAAACCCGTGCTCATCGATTTTTGGGCTGAATGGTGTGGACCTTGTCGGATGATTGGTCCGGTTGTAGAAGAAATGGCAGGAGAATACGAAGGCAAGGCTAAAATTGGTAAAGTCAATGTAGATGTTAATCCCGAAGTATCCATTAAATATGGAATTCGAAGCATTCCAGCATTGCTAATATTCAAAAATGGTGAAGTGGTAGACCAAATCGTTGGTGCGGTACCTAAGACACATTTGACCAAGCAGCTAGACGCTCACGTTTAACAACCTAATGGACAATAGTAGGCAACGGCGTTAGATTGAATCCTTTCTAAACGTTGCCATGCTAGTTCTATTAGAAGCTTATTCTCAAACACTTTTGCTCATCGTCCCACTCAATAGATGAAGAGTAATGTTGCATTAAAAACCAGCCTCTTCCATGATCTCTAAGCATTGCTTCTTGATCCAGAGGATTAGGAAGCTCCGAAGGGATAAAACCAGGGCCTTCATCATAAATTTCTGCGGTTATACCTTCAATTGAGAAGCTAACATTGAGTTTTACCGCTTTACTTGAATCAAGTTTGTTACCATGTTCCATAGCATTGGTTACAGCTTCACTTAGTACGAGCATGATTTCGTACTGTTTATCTTCGCTTAACTTGGTGTAGCCTTCTACAGAATTCAAACACTCTTCAAGTTTTTCCAACTCTTCAAAGGCAGATTGGAAAATAAAGGTCTTTTTAATTGACGTTTTATCCGGCATTTAATGATGACTTAATATATAATGAGTATATACTAACAAGCATAAACTCAATTATCTTTGTATTCTATCTGTTAAGATATTACAATTAGACGAGAGATTTAGTTCTGTTTTTGCATTCTCCATGAAATAACCGTTATCCAATAACCAAAAGAATGCCATCATGAACGCAACTGTTTTAGTACTCAATCAAGATTATCAACCCTTGAGCATATGCTCAGTGCAACGTTCTATGAAGCTTCTGTTTTTGGAAAAAGCAGAATTACTCCATGACGATCCAGAAAAAGAATTAAGTACTACAAGGACTTCGTATCAGTACCCCTCAGTTATACGCTTACGTAACTACATACGAATACCCTATACGAAAGTAGTACTTTCCAGAAGAAATATTATGCGCAGAGATAAGTTTAGCTGTCAATACTGTGCTAAAAAGTCTGACCTAACCATAGATCATGTCTTGCCTAAAAGTAGGGGGGGTAAAGACCACTGGGAAAATCTGGTAACTGCTTGTGAAAAATGTAATGTAAAAAAGGGAAGCAAAACTCCCCAGGAAGCTCAAATGCCACTTAAGAGAAAGCCATACCGGCCTATTCCAATTACATTTTTTCGAGAATATAACGGAAATGTACAAGACCCTTGGAAACCTTATCTGTACATGGCCTAAATTCATCGGGTCAGTCAGTCAGACTGTTTAGGGTTATGCTCTAAAAAGAGTGACAGAATTCGTATATTATAGATCCTAGTTCGGTCTAAAGTTTGGTCTACGGGCCTATTCATTTCACAAAATACGATACATTTACTATGAATTCTAAAGGACGGGTTTTAGTGGCTATGAGCGGTGGGGTGGATTCCTCAGTTGCAGCGGTAATGTTAGCTGAGCAAGGCTATGAGGTCATTGGAATAACTATGAAGACCTGGGATTATCATCGTAGTGGAGGTAATAGTGGTAAAGAAACTGGTTGTTGTACCGTAGAAAGCATGAATGATGCTCGACATATAGCCGTAAATCATGGCTTCAAGCATTTCATTGTTGATATTCGAGAAGAATTTGGTGACTGGGTCATTGACCGTTTTGTTGAAGACTATTTAGAAGGTCGAACGCCTAACCCATGTGTATTATGCAACACCCACATTAAGTGGGCAGCTCTTATGAAAAGGGCTAATAATTTAGGGTGTGATTTTATTGCAACGGGACATTATGCCCAAATCAGGGAAGAGAATAGCCGCTTTGTTATTTCTAGAGGATTAGATCGGTCGAAAGATCAATCTTATGCTTTGTGGGGAGTAGCGCAAGAACATTTAGCCAGAACTATTTTCCCACTAGGAGGGTACTCAAAAAAAGAAATCAGGCAAATTGCCCAGGATCACGGATTACTGAATGTGGCCAACAAACCAGATTCATACGAAATATGTTTTGTACCGGATGATGATTACCGCCGCTTTTTAAAAGATCGTGTTGAGGGGCTAGAAGACAAAGTTAAAGGGGGGACCTTTGTAGATAAAGATGGAAACGTACTAGGTACGCATGAAGGATATCCATTTTATACTATAGGCCAGCGCAGAGGTCTCAATTTACCGATGGGAAAGCCAGTGTATGTAACACACATCAATCCTTACACCAACACCATTACCATTGGAGAAAAAGAAGATTTGATCGAAACTACTCTAACTGCAAAGGAGTTAAATTTCATCAAATATGATGCTGTTCCAAAAGGTGAAATGGAAATTACTGGTGCGATCAGATATAACGATGACGGAGCAATTGGAACCCTTACACAGTTAGGAGAAGACGAAATAAAGGTGCATTTCCCAACAGGTAGAGAGGCAATCACCCCCGGTCAGGCTATTGTTTGCTACGAAGGGGATGATGTGGTAGCCGGTGGTTGGATAAAAAAGGTGAATGTATCAATGCAACAAGAAATGGATTCTCTCGTTTAATCTAAAAATTTCATTCTCATTTTACCATCATGATTCGGACATTTACTTTATTGACACTTTTTATCTGTACAATTTTGAGTACATCAACACAGGCTCAATTTAATGGGGTATTAGATATCCAATTGTATTCTAAAAACGATGCTGGAATTACCGATACTTCCCTCATTCATATGTATGTAACTCCTGAACGCATCCTTATGCAGGGCGCTGAAGAAGAGTCCATTAAAAGTGGGAATTACGAAGCAAGTGGTTTATTGATAAGGCAAGATCAACGAGATTTTGTTTTAATGATGGGTAAAAATCAAGCCCTCCAACTTAGCAAATCAGAAATTGAAGGGTTCTTCACCATGATCTCGGCCATTTTTGGTATAGAAGAGCCAAGCCCACAGGAGCTAGCCGAAAGTAAGTCTAGTGTGGTGCTAACTGGTAGAGTGGAAAATATAAATGGCTATCCATCTAAAGAAATTAGAATTACCGATGCGGATGGAAGCGGGTACGCAACCATTTGGACAACCACAAAATTAGACATGGATTGGGGATTATTGAAAGAACCTTGGTTAAACAGTCCTGATTGGTTACGAGAGGCAACGGATCGGCTCACTATAGAATTTCAATCCAAAAGTGTTCCAGTGTTAATGACTTGGACTTCAGATGAAGGAACGTTTACCTTTTATGAGTTAGTTCGAGCAGAAAAAAGTGCCGTTGCTAAAGCGATGGTTGAGCTGCCATCAAACTATCAATTACTTGGTTTTAGTGACTGGATCATGATGCAAATGATGCAGCAGTACTAAAGGAATCTTTACTGGATCACTCGCACTTATCTCTTCACTGTCCAGAGTAAGTCCGACCAATATTCTTAAGTCGAACCCTCAATTGATCCAAGCTTTCGATAGGAGCTTCACAATGGTAATTTTGGCATAAAAATACTCTTGAAGGAGCCTCATCGATGAGGTAGTTTGCTAGACTTGGAATTCTCTTTACGAGTGCTTCTTTACTGTGATTATTCAACACATGCACCGTAGACGTAGGCAAATAGTATTGATCTATTTCTCGTTTAAGTGCTTCAACACTAGATCCATTATCCTTACCCTGCACAACGACCCATTGTGTAGGTTCATAGTGATACTGTTGTAAAGCCATCATCGCCACCGTAATACTTGAGCCAAATTGTGACCATTCCTCCGAAAATCGTTGGCCCATTTTATCTAAATACTCAATCCATTTGGTTTGACCAGAAATGTGATGCAATCGAATTAGACAATAGGCCATGGCTGAGTTAGCGGAAGGAATAGCCCCATCATAAATAGTCATTGGGGCGCCAAACGCCTGAATTTCAGAATCTTGAGTTTGGACAAGCGCTCCTTGGTCATCACCAAATAGGGCCATGGTAATGTCGGCCAAATCTAGGGCTTTTTGTACATACATAGAATCAGCGGTATAGCCATAACACTCGAGGTACGCCCATACTAAAAAGCTATGGTCTTCAGCGAAGGCATCGATGGCTGTCTCCCCATCACGGTGCCGGTGGTACCATCGAACAGGATTCTCCAAATCGTCACTGGCCATACTATCCACGCTATAGCTAAAAGTTCTCTCCAAATAGTCCAAGGTCAACATAGCTTGAGTTCCCATCTCTTCCGAATTCAACAGACGCGCTGCATTCGCCAAGCTAGCCACTAATAGTGCATTCCAATCGCAAAGAATCTTGTCATCACACAGTGGGCGAACACGCTGCTTGCGGCATTCGAATAGTACGGATCTGATACGTTCCCACTGCTGGCAGGCAGCCTCATCTAGCTCTTTTGTGAGATGTAAAATATTTTGGCCTGTACGTTGTTTGGTTGCTTCATCGAGCATGTTACCTTCTTCTGTAACCCCGAAGTAATCAGCTAGAAAAGATAATGAATGTTCGGGAAGCCTCCCTTGCAGCTCGAGGATATTAAGCTCGTCATAACTCCAAGTGTAAAATTTACCTTCTTCACCCTCTGAATCAGCATCTTCTGCGCTAGAAAAACCTCCGTTTGGTAGCAGCATATCCCGTTTTAAATACTCAAATAACTCTAAACAAGTTTGTTTGAATAGCGGTTCTTTGGTTATCTGCCATGCTTCTGCATAGGCCATGAGCATTAGGGCTTGGTCATACAGCATTTTTTCAAAGTGGGGAAGCAGCCATTTTTCGTCAGTGGAATAGCGGTGAAACCCAAAACCTACATGATCCCACAATCCTCCCTGGCGCATTTTTTTTAAGCTTAGCACAACACTCTCCAAGAGCTCGGAATCATGGTGCTGATACCATTCCCGGCAGAGAAATACGAGTTGATGAGGGGAAGGAAATTTAGGGGCTTTACCAAACCCACCGTAATGGGGGTCCGCATGTAGACTGAAATAGCTTCGTGCTTTTTTTAGAGCATTCTCATTAGGAAATGATCCTACGGTATACGAGGTATATTGTGAGTAGCCTTGAGTGATCTGCTCTATGGCTTTACGAACTCTAGCTTGTTCGTTGGTCCACATACCATGTATGCCGCGCAGTATTTGTCGTAAACCAAGTCGCCCCATCTGCGCCTCTTTAGGTAAATAGGTCGCTGCATAAAACGGCTCCTTTTCAGGGGTCATAATAATGGTTAAAGGCCAGCCTCCTTGGCCTGTTAGCATCTGGCAAACCGGCATATAAAGTTGATCTATATCTGGGCGTTCTTCTCGGTCTACCTTAATAGACACAAAATGTTCATTTAAATAGGCCGTAATATCTGGATCTTCGAAGCTCTCATGTTCCATGACATGGCACCAATGGCAAGTGGCATAACCAATGGATAGAAAGATTGGTTTATGTTCATTCTTAGCCTTATCAAATGCTTCTTGTTCCCATGCATACCAGTCAACAGGGTTTTCGCTGTGTTGTTGCAGGTAAGGACTTTTTTCTTTGTAGAGGCGGTTTGGCATATTTCAGCATCATTGAATAGCCATTTGAAAATCAAAAAGCTATCTTTGGTTGTATAACAGAGTTAAAAATAACAAAACAATTCATCTATGTCTGTCGAAAGAACACTTACCATTTTAAAACCCGATTGCGTCAAAAAAGGATTAATCGGTGAGGTAACCAAACGAATTCAAGAAGCTGGTTTCCGCATTGTTGCTATGAAAATGATGCAGCTGACCCCAACTACTGCAGGTGGGTTTTATGCAGTGCATAAAGAACGACCATTTTATGGGGA
Source organism: Rhodothermaeota bacterium MED-G12 (assembly GCA_002457365.1). Taxonomy (GTDB): domain Bacteria; phylum Bacteroidota; class Rhodothermia; order Balneolales; family Balneolaceae; genus UBA1275. The sequence goes on along the minus strand of NTKP01000019.1, from coordinate 9,210 downwards.
GTTATGTGATTTCATGAGTAGTGGTCCGTGTGTCCCTATGGTATTAGAAAAAGAAAATGCCGTATCCGATTTTAGATCATTCATTGGCGCTACCAATCCAGCCGAAGCCGAAGCGGGTACCATTCGTGCGGACTTTGCTGATAGTGTGGGGGAGAACATCATTCATGGGTCTGACTCGGTTGAGAATGGGCAACTAGAAGCCAATTATTTTTTTGCTGAGTCTGACATTGTAGCTGTAAAGGGCGCATAAAAAGATGCCTCATCGTACCCGAATATCTACTCTAGTGCTCCTTTTTGTAGGCGCATTATCATGTATCACCTGCCAATCTGAGAGAACGAAGGTACTAGATAAGGAGGGTACTGAATCGACCCAACAGGCAGATATTAAAGTGGGAGCAAAGGTGCTGATTCAGGAGCATTTAGACGAGCTAGATGGGCGGAATATAGGTCTGGTTATGAATCCTACTGCTCGGGTAGATGGGGTACATATGCTGGATACTTTAATAGCTTTAGGGTTGCCAGTCAAGGCGCTTTTTGCTGCAGAACATGGATTTCGCGGCAGTCAGGGTGCAGGGGAAATTATACAAGATGGACTAGACGAAGCTACTGGACTTCCTGTATTTTCCCTTTATGGGGCCACTAAAAAGCCATCCGTACAAATGTTGAAAGAAATTGATGTTTTACTGTTTGATATGCAAGACGTCGGGGCCAGGTTTTATACCTACAATTCGACTATGAAGTACGTAATTGAGGCTGCAGCAGAGCAAGGGATTGAGGTTTGGATTTTGGATCGTCCCAATCCTTTGGGTGGAGATTATGTTGCGGGATGGGTCTTAGAACCCGAATACAACTCATTTGTTGGGACGTATCCTATACCTATAGCTCATGGATTAACCTTGGGTGAATTAGCTCAAATGGCGTTGGGGGAGGATTGGTACGAAACCGATGCCAAGGTGAATCTGCGAGTCATACCAATGAGTGGTTGGCAGCGAGAGATGAAGTGGAATGACACCCAATTAGAATGGGTGCCACCATCGCCTAATTTACCCACTTTTGAACATGCCTATGCCTACATAGGGACCTGTTTTTTTGAGGGTACCACTCTATCAGAAGGTAGAGGCACTGACCATCCTTTTTTAATGATGGGGGGAGAAAGCAGCAGCGTCAATGATGATGTTTCGCTGTGGAGCAATCATGGTGTGCGCTTGCAACCTATGCAATTTACCCCTGTTTCTATACCCGGAAAAGCTTTACGCCCAAAAGGAGAAGGACTACTGTTAAATGGAATCCTATGGGAAAATGCCTTGGAGCACCCAGATCCATTGACCGTTGGTTTACGCATGATGCAGTGGCTTATGGAACATTCACCGGAGGCAGCATACAAAGACTATATATACCTTCTGGCTGGGACGGATAAAATTGATGAATTAAGCCGCAGCCGCATTAACCTGAAAACTGATTCACTCGATATAGACTGGGGCAGTAACTTTGAGTCGTTTAGAGAAAAACGCCGTAACTACTTACTGTATTAAGCCTGTCGTCGTTTCCACTCGTAGCTAATGAGTGCAGCGCTAACGGAGGCGTTAAGTGATTCAACGGCGTGCTCCATTGGGATGGACACAGAACTATCTAAGAGTTTGGCTACTTTCTTACTTATACCACCACCCTCACTGCCCACAACAAAAGCTAGAGGCCCTGTCCACTCAGCCGTCCATAGTGAATCGGGTGCATTGCCTTCGAGCCCAATTAGTGTAAAACCCGCCAGTTTTAAATCCTTTAGACCTTGCTCAGTGTTGTGCACTCGTATAACGGGAATAATGCCAGCGGTACCTGCCGAAACTTTGAACACCGTGGCATTGACCGGAACTTGCTGTTGAGTGGGTATGACAATGGCCGAAATTCCAGCAGCCGTGGCTGATCGAATAATAGCCCCTAAATTGTGAGGATCTTCGATACTATCCAAAAGCAGAACCGCTGTCGATGGACCCACCACAGTTTGTTCAATCCAATCAAAAAAGTTCGTGTAGTCTATAGGACTAATTTCAGCGATGAACCCTTGATGATTCCCTTGATTACTTAGCCGATCCAATTTCTGAATGGGTACTGAGCTGATCGGGATGTTGTGAGCTTCACACTCTTTTTTTAAATCGTCATATTTAATGGGAGCCAAACTGTTAAGCACAAATATCTTAGATATTTTACCGGTTTCACGACTAAGGGCTTCGCGAATGGCGTGCTTGCCAAATATGAGTAGATTATTTTTTTCTGATTTTTCCATATCGGTTATGGAATAATATAGGCTTTTTATACATTACTTAGACAAGTCAGTAAGTGTAAAGGTCAGAAAAAAACGAATGGCGAAAGGTCAATCAAATAAGTATTCACTAGGTAGGTCCAAAGAAGATAAGTACGATTTTCTTTTGAGCGTTATTGGTACGTCTTCTGCCCAGCAAAAAAACAAGAAAAAACCCCATAAAGGGTATTCAGAGAGTTTACTGGCACGGTTGGTCGGGAATGTTCAAGATCATGGAAGTATAGCCCTAGTCTCGGCTCTTTTTCAGATTGCGTTGGGTTCCTTGGTTATTGCCTTAGCACTGCTTCAGGCTATTCGTCCAGTTTGGTTAGCGGGAATTGTTACCGTTTTAGGAAGCTTTTCTATTCTACTGGGTACGTATGTGGCGTATTATTCTTTGTCAAAACAGCATCAAGCCAAAAAACTCATAGATGAGGCAATTGAACGAGTTGTCAAAGAACAAAATTAAAATAAAATCTTAAAGAAAGAGACCCGAACCAGTAAATATTTTTTCCCATGGGTGCATCATTGCGATTGATTTCCAGTAGTTTAGTGGTATTATTTTTCCTTACCCAATGCCAACAACAGGATTCGAAGGTGAACCAAAAAGAAGCTCCTGAAGTAACACATGCTGCCTCCCTTCCTCAATCCCCACTGGATAATGGAGATGGATTTTGGGTGATTGCCCACCGCGGGGTGAGTGGAAGCTACCCTGAGAATACACTGAGTGCATTTCAGGCAGCAATCGATATACGAGCAGAAATGGTAGAATTGGATGTTTCCATATCAAAATATGGAATTCCTGTTGTGGTTCACGACAAAACGGTGGATCGCACCACGGACTTTGAAGGTGACGTGCAAAGTTTCAGCGTAGAAGAGCTTAAGAGAATGGAAGTAGGGGCCTGGTTTTCCGAAGAATTTCGGGGAGAGGAATTTCCCACTCTTAGGGAATCTTTGGAATTAATGAAGGGTCAAATCGCGGTAAACATAGAAATAAAAAGCGAAGCGGTATCTGATGTAATCAACGGTGGAATTGTTGATAAAGCGTTACAGATTGTAAAAGAGCTAGATATGAGTTCCTCGGTTATCTTTTCTAGCTTTGACTACCGAGTCATGGAGCATCTTAATGTGCTGGATGCCCAAATGCCTAAAGCGCTGTTGTATGAAAGCTCACAATCAGGGGAGTTAAAACCCTCAGAGTTAGTCAAAAAGTATGAAGTAGATGTATTTAATTGCAGTTATCGGCAATTAACCCCGGAATGGATTGCGGATTTACAAGCGCATCAAATTCCTTATCTGGTGTACACCGTGAATGAGCCAGATTTGATGAAGGAGCTCCTCAAAAAAGGCGTAAGTGGAATATTTACCGATTTCCCTCAAGAATTGATGGATATTGTGGAAAACTTGTGAATAAATAATGCAAAATTAGCCAATCGGTAAATTGACCGTCAAGTGCTTTAGCCCTATCTTACCGCAACCCGCAATCTCACACCTTCATACATGTCTACCAAATATATCTTTGTTACTGGGGGAGTAACATCGTCTTTGGGTAAAGGAATTATTTGTGCATCACTAGGCCGGCTGCTAGTTGCACGAGGACTCAAAGTTACCGTACAGAAATTAGATCCCTACATCAACGTAGATCCTGGCACCATGAATCCCTATGAGCACGGAGAAGTGTTCGTTACTGACGATGGTGCCGAAACAGACCTAGACCTGGGACATTACGAGCGTTTTCTAGATATTCGTACCTCTCAAACGAATAATGTGACCACCGGTCGAGTGTATTACGATGTAATTAACAAAGAACGAAAGGGAGCCTATCTTGGCAAAACCGTTCAAGTAATACCACACATTACCGATGAAATACAATCTCATGTATTAAAATTAGGTCAATCAGGTAATTACGATGTAGTTATTGTTGAGATAGGGGGTACCGTTGGTGATATCGAAAGTTTGCCTTACATAGAAGCAGTTAGGCAGCTACGCTATAATGTGGGTCGGGCAAACACCCTTTCGATTCATTTGACTCTGGTTCCATACTTATCGGCCGCGGGTGAATTAAAAACCAAACCCACTCAGCATTCGGTAAAAACTCTTTCTGAAAGTGGTCTTCAACCAGATATTTTGGTATGTAGAACGGAACACCCTCTCGACGAATCGATTCGCGGAAAAGTAGCACGCTTTTGTAACGTAGACTTAGAGGATGTGATCGAGTCCATTGATGCCAGAAGCATATACGAGGTGCCACTGCTTATGCAAAAAGAGGGCTTAGATGCCAGGGTCATTGAAAAATTAAAGCTGGAAACCCGCGAGCCTGACTTAGACCAATGGATACAATTTGTGGACGCGGTTTGTAATCCTTCCCACGAAATAGAAATTGCCTTGGTTGGTAAATACGTTGAGCATCATGATTCGTATAAATCCATTGTAGAAGCCTTTGTTCATGCAGGAGCTATGAACGATGTAAAAGTATCTATTCGATGGGTTCAATCAGATAATCTTGATACGAACAACGTAGCTCAGGCACTCTCAGGAGTTCAGGGAATCTTGGTGGCTCCAGGATTTGGTGGGCGAGGAATAGAAGGGAAACTGTCGGCTGTCCAATACGCCAGAGAGCAGAAAATCCCCTTTTTTGGTATTTGTTTAGGCATGCAATGTGCGGTAATAGAGTATGCCCGTAACGTCTGTGGTTTAACTGAGGCCAATAGTACCGAATTTGATGAAACCACCCCGCATCCCATCATAGATATAATGTACGATCAGAAAAATATCGAAAACATGGGAGGAACAATGCGCCTAGGTAAATACAATTGTTCCGTAATCCCCAACACCTTTGCCTACCATGCCTATGGGACGGAACAAGTTCAGGAAAGGCATCGTCATCGTTACGAAGTAAACAATGAGATTCGTTCTGTACTCAGTGACAATGGGCTGGTATTCAGTGGGCTGAATCCTGAGCGCGACCTAGTAGAAATAGTAGAAATTCCTGAGCATCCATGGTTTGTAGGGGTACAGTTTCACCCCGAATTACGAAGTACAGCTAGCCATCCACAAGCTTTGTTTGTGGCCTTTGTTAAGGCAGCAAAAAAGCAGGCGGGCTTCGAATAAAACCAAAGTGTACTTAGGTGCTCGTCGGCGCTACGAAAAAAGCCTTCTCTTGTTCATGTGGTCCTCATCGGCGCTACGAAAAAAGCCTTTGAGCATCAATTTTTAAAAAAATACATGCAAACCGAACAGCAAAGATTTCATCATAAGACGAGAATTCGGGCGTGTGGAGTGCTCCGCAGAGGTGACCAGCTCTTATGCCTAAACATGCACTCACCAGTCACTAAACAAGCCGTTTGGACCTTTCCTGGTGGAGGAGTTGAAGTTGGGGAGTCACTCCATGTAGCAGTTCAAAGAGAATTCATTGAAGAAACCGGACTTACCATTGAAGTAGGGGAATTATTATTGGTTAATGAGCTCATTCAAACTCCTTTTCATGCCATTGAATTTTATTTTGCCGTTCATGATTCGAAAAATACGCCCATCAGGTCTCCTAGGCTTGGCAGCGATCCAGAAAATAACTCCGCTTATCTACATGCCTTGGCCTTTATGAGCCGGCAAGAACTCAGGGAAAAAGGAATTACTCCAGACTTTTTCAAAGACACATTCTGGGAATCCAACGTTTTTCCGGTGATTTCTGTATACTGATAGTGACCTCACAATGAGGGGGTGATCGAAACTGGCTCAGGCATGCACCAGTGCAACAGCTTCGAGATACCAACATATCAATGCTAATTTTATTTACTAACTACCTACGTACTATGGTTTCACTGAATCCCTTTAGCCGCTACAAAAAATATCTAAGTTTCACATTAGCACTTTTTTTCGGGTTTAGCTGTGCAGAGTCGACTAAAAAGACAGTCTATTACAATGCAAATGGGTATACGATCGAATCCGATACTTTACGATCCTTCAGCACCTTGGTAGTGGATGGGGAGAGGGTGTTTGCTGTGGGGGGTGAAGAACTCGCTGAGGAATTTCAAGCTACCCCAAGCGTCACAGCAATTGATCTTGAGGGCAAGACCTTGCTGCCAGGAATCATAGATGCACACGGGCATGTGATGGGTTTAGGTTTTCAAGAACTCCAAATCAATTTGGCGGGGATGACGAGTCTTCAAGGAACTCTCCAGGCGTTGAAAGAGTATGCTGAAGCTAATCCAGAGTTAGAGTGGATTATAGGGCGGGGTTGGAACCAGACATTGTGGGAGGAAAATCGCTTTCCAACAGCCGCCGATTTAGATCAGGTAATACCAGATAAACCTGTTTGGTTAAGTCGGGTAGATGGGCATGCGGGTTGGGCAAACTCAAAAGCTATGCAATTGGCTCAAGTTAGTTCTGATACGCCAGATCCTGACGGTGGTAAAATTATCCGCGATACCAGAGGCCGTCCAACAGGTGTGTTTATTGATGCAGCAGAAGGGTATGTGCAGCGAGTGGTTCCCGAATCAACCAGAGAAGAACAAGCTCTAGCACTGGATGCAGCTCTTTCTTTGCTCAGTTCTTATGGAGTAACCAGTGTGCACGATGCTGGGGTTGGAGTAGAAACATGGGAGTTGTATAAGCAGTTTGCAGAACAGGGGAAATTACGAACAAGAATTTACGGGATGATCTCAGGGGCAGGTGCAGTATTTGATCAATTATCCAATGAGGGACCTATAAACTCTTTGTATGATGATCGACTAGCACTTCGTAGTGTGAAATTATATTCGGATGGGGCTTTAGGTAGTAGGGGCGCTGCGTTGATTGAAGACTATCATGACGATCCTGGGAATAAAGGGTTGTTGTTTGTAGGTCAGGAGGAAATGAATGCAATGGCCGAAAAAGTGGTAGCAAAGGGGTATCAGGCAAATATACATGCAATTGGTGATGCTGCAAACAGACAGGTTATTGATGCACTTGGGTATGCTCAGGAGCTACATTCGCGTGAGGATCAACGAAATAGAATCGAACATGCTCAAATAGTAGCCCTAGAAGATATTGGACGATTTAAAGAGTTAGATTTAATAGCTAGCATGCAGCCTACTCATGCAACTAGTGATAAGAATATGGCAGAAGACCGAGTAGGTTCGCAACGAATTAAAGGTGCTTACGCCTGGCAGAGTTTTTTGGCTCAGGGTACTATTGTGGCTTCTGGGTCAGACTTTCCGGTCGAATCAGCCAACCCATTTCTTGGAATATATGCCTCTATTACACGTAAAGATATTCAAGGGAACCCATTGAATGGTTGGTATCCAGAGGAGGCGATGGATCGAGTTCAAACCCTGAAATCCTTTACTATTGATGCTGCTTATGCTGGATTTCAAGAAGGTGTTTTGGGTAGTTTAGAGCCAGGTAAATGGGCAGATTTTATTATAGTTGATCAAGATATTGTGACAGCACCTGATTCAATGCTTTGGCAAACAAAAGTACTAGAGACTTGGGTGGCGGGAAAAAAAGTCTTTGATCGTAGCACAGAGTAAGTACATCATTCTATCTGGTTTACAAATTATTTCAAAGCCTTGTAAACGTAAATAGTTTTAAAAGAGTCTTTTTTTTACAAAAAGTGGGCAACAAAATAGTCATTCTGTCGTGTAGTTTAGTAAAGCTCCACGTCCAACGATATTTAACAGTAGATGACCTCTTTTAAATTATTCGGATGTTGGAGCTTTTTTTGTTTTGAAACTCCCTTATCTTTAAGACAAGCACACATTCACTGAATTTACTATCATCTAAAAGAGATTTGTCATGGCAGCAACTCGTTCGACCATGCTAGAGCTTGGTACAAAAGCACCCCCTATCCAACTTCCCATTGTTACCGGTGGTGATTTCGATTTATATCGTTACTCCGCACATAGCAAAGGTATTGTGGTACTATTTATATGCAACCATTGTCCTTATGTACATCACATCAATGGTAGACTAGTTTCTTTGGCCAATACCTATATTAACAAGGGAATCCCCTTCATTGCAATTAGCTCTAATGACGCAATAAAGTATCCAGAGGATTCCCCGGAAAAAATGATTGATGTGGTACATAAGCAACGCTATCCCTTTCCCTACCTTTATGATGAAAGTCAAGCGATTGCTAAAGCGTACAAGGCAGCATGCACTCCCGATTTTTATTTTTTCGATAAGCAGCTAAGCTTATACTACAGAGGGCAGTTCGATGCTAGCCGCCCAGGAAACGAAATAGAGGTGACCGGCAGGGATTTAACTACGGCGATTGATGGGTATCTTAAAGGAGAAAAAGCTCCAAAAACCCAAGTGCCTAGCATAGGATGTTCTATTAAATGGAAAGCAGGAAATGAACCTGAATATTTCCTATAATAGAGTATGAATATACAGGACATACGTAAGGATTATACGCAACATGAACTAGATGAAGCGGCACTAAAGGAAGATCCCATTGCACAATTCAGTAGCTGGTTTGAGGAGGCTTTAAAGGCAGAAGTCCTAGAAGCAAATGCCTGTGCTCTTGCAACGGTAGATGAACTTGGAAATCCGCATAACCGTATCGTTTTGCTAAAAGGAGTATCCGAGAGTGGATTCCAATTTTTTACTAATTATACTTCCGATAAAGCCAATGAAATAGGGCAAAATGCTGCGGTAGCTATGACTTTTTTTTGGAAAGAATTGGAAAGGCAGGTTCGTATAGAGGGGCGGGTTAGTAAGATGAGTGAAGAGGACTCTCAAGCTTATTTTTCATCTAGACCTCACATGAGTCAATTAGGGGCTTGGGTTTCAAACCAAAGTCAAGTTATCAGCAGTAGATCGGTGTTAGAACAACGACTAGAAGAATTAATGCAGCGTTATCCAGAGGGAACCGATGTGCCATACCCTGCTCATTGGGGAGGCTTTGAGTTAACACCCACAAAAGTTGAATTCTGGCA
>NTKP01000018.1 GCA_002457365.1 Rhodothermaeota bacterium MED-G12 | reverse complement strand
TATTACCAATGGTATTGCATGCGCAAATGCCAGATGCACCAGAACGAAGCGAAGGTGGCGGTCCATATGATCGACTCATCATTCGTGGAGTTCATCTTATTGATGGCACGGGCTCCCCTGCAACTGGCCCGGTAGATGTAGTGGTGGAAGGAAATGTAATAAGTAGTATTCGAACGGTTGGTTACCCAGGCTTACCGATTAATGACCGGCGCCGCCCACAGGCCGATGAAAATACAGAGGTAATTGATGCAACTGGGATGTATATGCTACCCGGATTTTTTGATATGCATGCTCACACTGGAGGTGGTGCTCAGGGTACCACACCGGAATATGTGTACAAGCTTTGGTTGGCACATGGCATTACCTCTATTCGGGAACCTGGCTCAGGTAATGGTATGGAATGGACACTGCGGCATAAGGAGCTTAGCGAAAAGAACGAGATTACAGCTCCGCGTATCTCTGCTTGGATTGGTTTTGGAAATGGTTTTGGACGGCCCATTATAACCCCAGACGATGCTCGCGAATGGGTAAAAATGATTGACGACGCGGGAGCGGATGGGATTAAATTTTTTGGTGCCAGTCCTGAGGTGTATGCCGCAGCCATTGATGAAGCAAACCAACGAGGGCTTGGAACCATGACCCATCATGCTCAAACACGGGTGGTGTACAACAATGCCCTTCGTTCTGCCCAACTGGGTTTAACGAGCATGACCCATTGGTATGGACTTCCTGAGGCGCTTTTCGAAGATCGCATCATTCAAGATTATCCGCTCGATTATAATTATAACAATGAGCAGCATCGGTTTGAAGAAGCAGGGAAATTGTGGGCACAAGCAGCTGAGCCGTATTCGGAGAAGTGGAATGCCGTGATGAACGAAATGCTTGAGTTAGATTTTACACTGAATCCTACCTTCACTATTTATGAAGCCAATCGAAGTTTAATGACTCAGCGCCGCGCTGAATGGCATGAGCAATATACTCTTCCTTCTCTATGGCGTTTTTACGAGCCCAGCCGGATTTCTCATGGTTCGTACTGGCTAGATTGGGGGACTGAACAAGAAATTGCATGGAAAGAAAACTTTCGTCTATGGATGGAATTTGTCAACGAATATAAGAACAGAGGTGGCCGTGTGACACTTGGTTCGGATGCAGGATATATCTATAAATTGTATGGATTTGGATATATACAGGAAATGGAGCTTATGCGAGAGGCTGGTTTTCATCCATTGGAGATATTCCAATCAGCTTCGCTAAAGGGAGCAGAAGTACTTGGAGTTGATGGTCAACTTGGTACTATTGAGGTGGGAAAGTTAGCTGACATGGTCATCGTAGATGCCAATCCCATGGCTAATTTAAAGGTACTTTTTGGTACCGGTTCTATTTTGGTTAATGAAGATAATGAGGTTACTCGACATGGTGGAGTAGTCTACACCATCAAAGATGGTATTGTCTTCGACGCTAAAGCACTATTAAAGGATGTAGAGGAGATGGTGAAGTCGGCTAAAGACGACGAAGGTACGGATATTACGCAACCAGGATTGGATTATTAAGGATTCGCTTGCAGCGTAAATCAAAATTCAGTTGTATATAATATGGGCTCATTTTGTTCGAAATCGTACAGAGTGAGCCTTCTTAAATTATAATACCCAGTCCAATACGAACGTAAAGCTTGAATGTAGTTTCGTCGGGCACCATCTTTTTCATTCTGCGCAATAAAAAGATTGGTTACATCTATTCGACCTATCAAATACCTATTTTTAGATACATCATAACGGCGAGTTGCTATTTCGTCGGATATTCTGGCTAATTCGACCTGATCTCGAAGTTGTGGAAATTCTCTCACCGTACTTTTTATGCTAAGTTCAAACTGCCTTTTCTGGTAGGCAATTGTATTGGCCGTTTCCATTTGATCATTACGGGCCGATTTAATTTCAGCCATATTTTTACCCCAATTAAAAATCGGAACTTCAAAACCCAAGCTGAAAAATTGCCGATTTTGTGGGTCTTCATATAGCTGGTCAAAATCTTGAGAGGTTTGATTTAATCCGAAACTAGCTTGCAGAGTAGCCGAAAGTCCCGTGCTTTTTCTAGCTTGATCGTAGGTTTGATCGGCTAGTAATTCATTTAACTCGAATTGAAGCGCGGTTGAATTATTTTCACGGGCCAGGTCATAAGCCTGCTCAACATCCAAATCAAATGAAGAGGCAACACTTGGGAGAACAATTTCTAAAATCTCGTCATCATCTAAACCCAGTAATGCTTTAAACTCTTCTTCTATACGTAAATAATTGATTCCAGCGGTGGTCAAAGAATTTCGGGCATTTCGAAATTCCAGCTCACTTTGCAAGAGTTCGTTTTCTGCAATGCTACCTACTTGAAAGCGGCCTTGCGAAATATTGTATATAGAATCATTCACCGTTACGTTGAACTCTGCGACTTCGACATTTATTTTCGCAAGAAGGAGATCAAAAAAGCTTTGTGTTACGGTAAAGGCTAGGTTCTCAAGATCCTCTACATATTGCTTTTGGGCAATACGATATCGAAGGGGCTCAGTAATTGCCCGCCATTTGAGCGAATTAAACTGGTTTAAAGGCTGTCTATAGCTAGCAACAAGAGGGGTGCTTTGCCATAGATATGTGTTTTCACTTTGAAAAATCCCTAATCGAGTCAGTCCCGAAGATAAAGACAGACGACCCCCTGTAGGCATTATATTCTGATCTATAGAAACTCCTAAAGACGCCTCAGACTGAGTCCGTGAAGAAAAAGTCACTGTACCATCGTCCAGAGTATTGGAGAAAATTGACTTGTTGTAATTGGGTGCATCACCGGTCAGGCTAATACTAGGCAGTAAATCTGCTCGAAAACTTCGGAATCTCCACTTTGCTGATAATAGCGCGTATCGAGCCGCCCTAGACAACGGGCTGTTCAACTTGGCATATTCAATACTTTGTTCCAAGCCAAAAACTCGGGTAGGTGATGCGCTATCAGCTGTTGCTTGTTCTTGTGCGTGTATTGTTGAGGAAAATGTATGAGAAGCAGCCAACATACATCCAAAAAGAAAAAGGGTAACTATTTGTTTATTCATGGCGTAATGCATGTACAGGATCTTGTTGGGCAGCTCTTCGGGCGGGCATATAGCCAAATATCACCCCTATAACCAAGGCTACACCAAATGAAATGATGATGGAAAACGGACTTACAATGGTTGCGATATCAGCAGTCCATTCAATGGCAAAGCTAAAAAGCACTCCTAGAAATATACCTACCAAGCCCCCGCCTACGCTTAAGGCTAGAGATTCGGTTAAAAACTGTAATTCAATGTCTTTCTTTTGAGCGCCTACCGCCAAACGGAGGCCAATTTCTTTGTAACGCTCCACCACCGATGCCAGCATAATGTTCATGATACCAATCCCACCAACAATGAGAGAAATGGAGGCGATGGAAGACAGCACGATATTGAAAATACGCTTGGTTCGCTGCTCTTGTTGAAGCAGCTGTTCTGGAACAATAATTTCATAATCCACTACTCCATTGTGACGTCGCTTTAGCATTCTAGATAAAACTTCTGCTATGGAGACACTATACTCAGAGTCACTCACTCGAACAATGACCTTATCGAGTTGATGATAGTTCACGCTCGATGCATCTTCTTCTTCCTCAGAACTAGAACCACCTGAAAAAATAACTACTCGCCCACCACCAAAACCACCACCACCACTAGCGTCGATATCGTCTTTAGTAACCAATGCTCTATTTTTAAAGCGTAATAGTACGGTGGTAACAGGGGCAAAAATATCTAGATTATAATTACGGATACCTAAGCGTTCGATATTTTCGGTACTCAACTCTTTTTTCTGCAATACTCCAACTACGGTAAGCCAAAGATTTCCTACTTTTATCTTTTTACCAATTGGATTTTCACCTGGGAAAAACTTGGTTTTAACATCGTATCCAATAACACAAACAGGTTCTGCTCGTTCGATTTGAGAACGATTGAAGTTATTTCCTTCAACCACATCAAAACTATTGATGTTAAAATACTCCTCACTAACTCCTACGATTTTCCCACTTCGCATTCTGGCTTTTCGTATGAAATTAGATTCGAATACAATTTCGGGACTTATGTATTCCACCTCGGGAACCAATTCACGAATACTTTCAATGTCGTGCAGTGTTAGCCCAGGGGAATACTTATTGGACTCTCCTTCCCCATTATCTTGACCAAGCTGTCCTTCTGTTTGTTCGAGTGTAGGCTGAATAATTACATTATTCGTGCCTAAGAGTTCCATTTGACTTAACACCTCTTGTTGTGCACCACTACCTATGGCCAACATAGCTATGACCGAAGCAACTCCAAAAATAATCCCTAATGAGGTTAGTAGGGCTCGCAGCTTGTTTCGTTGTATGGCCTCTAGTGCAATATCTAGATTGTATAAAAGCTTTTGGCTGTTGATGTTGCTCATAGGTCTTATTTCACCCCATCCGGTGAAATACGGATTCGCTTTATACCGGTTGTATTCGAGGGCAAACTCAAATACAACTCATCATCCTCGCTTATGCCTTTATTTATGATAGCTTCGTTTTCGTTCACCAATCCTAATTCTACTTCTTGTAACACAACATCTAAACCATCTCTTTTATATACGAAGGTTAATGAGTCCTGTGCATGAATGGTTTCTAAAGGTACCGCTAAGGCATTCTCCACAGATGCAATCTTTATTCGGTTACTCGTGGTCATTGCAGGGCGTAATAAACTGTCAGATTCATTTATTTCTATGACTACCTCAAATACCTTCGAATCATAATTCTTACGTTGTTCTCCAATATTAGCCACATCGGTAACAATACCAGTGAGCATTTTATCGGGCACCGCATCCAAACCAACCTGTACTAATTGACCTAACTCAATTTTTTGGATATCTACTTCATTCACATAGGTCACTGATTCCATTACGGTAAAATCCGGTAATTCCGCTACAACAGGACTCCACGCGCTTATTTGTTCCCCCTCGGTGATCTTAGAGCCATCCCAATTTCGCCTGTAGATAATCATCCCTTGATCAGGTGCATATACAGTGAATTGAGACATAAGTTCCCGAATCTTCACTATTTCATTTCGCTTTTTTTGTAATTCCGTTTCCACTTCTCGTAACTGAGCATCTGACTGCTTCACCTTAGTTTGATAGTTTTTGGTTTCCTGAGCTAGTTGCCGGCGTGCTCTATCTAATTCGATTTCAGCCTGACGTTGTACAGCGGGTGATTCATATTTAGATTGGTCTACCTCAATTTGCCGTTCTTCCAAAGCAAATCGCAGGTTGATTAGATTATCTCTAGCTTGTGATAGGGTTAAGGTGGTATCCAATTGTGCTTGGATTACCTGAGATTCTGCAGACTGCACATCTAACTGAGCATCTTGTAGTTTACCCATAATTTCGGAACGATCTAATTCGGCTACAAAATCTCCTTGCTTGACTACGCTTCCCTCGGGAATAAGTCGCTGAATACGCATGTTGTTCACCCGAAAATCTCGCGCACCTTGTGGCCCTTTAATTTCAACGGAGTTTTTTGCTCGAAGTTCACCAGTAGTGGTTACATCGACCTCAAAGCTTCCCACTCTAGGTGTAGTATATAAATCAACAAAATTAGTTGCTTCGCTTCGGTTAAAGAGCCAAAGTGCTAGTAGAAGTACTACAAAAACACCTGGTATGAGTATTCTTTTTTTCATGGAAAGAGGAATGTGTTATGAATCGGTTTTTTGATCGAATTACTTTTTGAACAGGTCCACTTTTTGAATCGGCTAAGCTTTTCGAAAAAGCCTACTTTTCTAACAAGAAGTAGGAATTCTGTCTGCACACTATAGTTCATTGAACTATATGGCTAAACATTCAAATATACGCTAGACTAGTTCTAACGGTTACACCCTATATATTATTTTACATTTAAGCCCGTTTCTAGGCTGAAACTGGTAGCAGGTTGCGAATAATTCAAGACTGTTTTTGGGTTGTTGTGTTCATCAACAACCACAACGCGAGGTTTATGAGTTTGCGCTTCCTCTGGCGTCATTTCTGCGTAGGCAATGACGATAATTCGATCCCCAATCTGGGTAAGTCTAGCGGCGGCGCCATTTAGACAACAAACTCTCGAGCCTCTTTCACCCGGTATTGTATAGGTTTCTAATCGCTGCCCATTGGTGATATTTAGTACTTGTACCTTTTCGTAGGGAAGTAACTGAGCTTGGTCCAATAAATCTTGATCTATGGTAATACTCCCTTCGTACATCAGATTAGCCTCGGTGACCACCATTTGATGTAATTTAGATTTAAACATAGTTACTTTCATCACGATTCTCCTTTGATCAATGTTTTGTTCGTGAAGATTACATTATCAATTAAACGAGCCTTCCCTAGATAGGCAGCTACGGCTATTAGATAGCGCTGTCCCTCGACTATTTTATCGACAGGATGTAATTTCTCTGTGTCAAAGATACCAAAATAATCGTTTCGAAAGCCTGCTTCTAACAACTCCTGCTGTAAATGTAAAAACATGGTGGCCCAATCTTTCATTCCCTGCTCAATCTGCACCTTTGCAGACAACAAACATTGGTACATTAATGGAGCTACTTCCCTTTGGGCGGGGGTCAAATAGGCATTTCGACTGCTGAGTGCCAAGCCATCTGGCGCTCGTTCGATAGGTGCCATTAGTAGCTCTACCCCGTGGTTAAATTCCTCAACCAATGCTTCAATGACCTTATATTGTTGATAATCTTTTTGACCAAATATGGCTACATCAGGTTCTACAATATTGAACAACTTGTTTACAACTAGAGCAATCCCCTGAAAATACCCTTGACGACTCGCTCCGTCTAAGTAATCGTTAAGCGTGTGTATATCTATACTAAAAAATAGCTCTTGATTATACATTACCTCGGTATCAGGTGTGAATATCAAGGACACCCCCTCTTGGTCACAGAAGTTCATATCCTGCTCTAAGGTGCTTGGATAGGAAGCGAAGTCTTCGTTAGGGGCAAATTGTTTTGGATTCACATAAATGGACACTACTACCACATCAGAATGCTTCTTAGCTAGTCGTATGAGGGATAAATGACCGTCATGTAAGGCCCCCATTGTAGGGACAAACGACACCCTTTTTCCTTCTTTTTTATAGCCCCGTATAATATCTCGGAGCTCAGGGATATGCCCAGTTACCTGCATGTCTAGATATCTCGATGCGTATCAAACTGTTCTAAAATCTCCTTAACCCGACTCACAAATGCTCCACCATGCGCTCCATCTATAATTCGATGATCGTAACTCATGGATAAGTACATCATATGACGGACCGCAATTACATCACCCTGTTCGGTTTCCATAACCATCGGTCGTTTTACAATGGCTCCAGTCCCTATGATGGCGACTTGGGGTTGGTTTATAATTGGCGTGCCCATTAAATTTCCTACACTTCCATAGTTGGTCAAGGTAATGGTACCTCCTGCCAAATCATCTGGGCTTAATTTTTTACTGCGTGCCTTCTGGGCTACATTATTTACTTCTTCTGCTAATCCTACCAAGTTCATCTGCTGTGCTTTTTTCATCACAGGCACTATTAAACCTCCTTCTCCACCATTACCTAAGGCAACGGCGATGCCAAAATTAATATCTTTTTTGACATGAATTTCATCGCCTACAACCGAGCTATTCATCATAGGATACTCAAGCATCGCTTTGATTATTGCTTCCACAAACAAAGGGGTGAAGGTTAATTTAATTCCAGTTTTTTGTTGGAATGCTACTTTATGCTTGTTTCTCCATTGTACCAGCCCAGTAACATCTACCTCCGCAAAGGTGGTAACATGGGCAGAGGTCTGCTTAGAACGAACCATGTGCTCGGAGATCATTTTCCGCATTCGGTCCATTTTAATAATTTCAACCTCGCCTTTAGGACTTCTCGAAACATCGAGTTGACCCGCTTGAATTGAGTCTCTGCTGTCCTCGGAAGAAACATTAGCAGGACTAGAAGCCTGACTGCCAGGACGAGTTAGTGATAATGCAGGGGTTGGCGTACTGCTTGCTGCTGAGGTAGTAGTTCGATTGGCTATGTAGCTTAAAATGTCTTTTTTGGTCACTCGACCCGCTTGTCCAGTACCTTGAATTTGCTCTAACTCCTGTGCACTTACCCCCTCTTCTTTGGCGATTGACCGGACAAGTGGGGAGAAGAATTGGCCGTCGCTTCCTTCCCTTGGAATGTCAGTAGCCGGTGCTCCTGAAGATGGAGCTAGCTGTGCAGATAGTTCCTCCGGCTTCATGGCCGCTATTTGCTCTTTGGTAAGTTGAGTAACCGGGGGAGCGGCACTACTAGTATCAACAGATCTGGTCGATGTAGATGACGCGGATGAACTGGTTAATGCAGGTGTTCCTGCAGAAATCCCTTCACCAACAGCTATAACAGCAATTACTTGCCCAACCTCAATGGTGTCATCGGCTTGAGCTCGAATTTCCACCAAGGTACCCTTAGCTGGAGAAGGAACTTCAGAATCTACTTTATCGGTAGAGATTTCAAGAATGGTCTCATCTTCTTCTACCGTATCTCCTACCTCTTTCATCCAACCTATTACCGTGGCCTCCACAACAGATTCCCCCATTTGGGGCATTATCACATCAATGGTCTCCATTGAACCCTGAACAGCTTGGTCCGCTGCTTTCGGCTGTGGCTCTGCGCTGCCAGGTGCAGCCACCGAAGATGTTTCAGTTGAATCACTTTCAGATGATGGACTTAGCTCACTTTCTACAGACTCAGGGTTAGTTTCAGGGGCTTTTGTTGGGGCTGCATCCGTTGCAACTGATGCTTTTTCCACATCCGTTTCTATCCTAGCAATTGGCTTACCCACCTCAATGGTTTCCCCTTCTTCTACTAATATTTCAACTAAAATACCCGCCTCAGGAGATGGAACCTCACTATCCACTTTATCGGTAGCAATTTCCAATAGGGTTTCATCAACCTCAACAGTATCACCTATTTGTTTGGTCCATTCAATTACCGTTCCTTCCATTACCGATTCACCCATTTGGGGCATCATTACATCGACCTTAGCCATAATCTAATTAGTTGTGTTTATCGTAGATTTATTTTGAGTCTGTGTCTTCAGATTTTTCACATACGGACTTACTAAAGTTCTCTATTATTTTTAAGACATCAAATCATAAAATAGCTTAAAAGCAGGCAAAAAAGCCTCTTTAGGTACTTACTATATAGTAAGTATTGCGCATCAAGCCCACCTAACTGACTATATAGTAAGTGACAATTCTAGCGCCTGCTGAAGATCCAATTTTAAATCGTCAATGTGCTCTAAGCCCACACTTAATCGAATTAGATTATCCGGTGTTTGTGATAAAGGACCCTCCGTAGATTTTCTGTGCTCCCATATACTTTCAATACCACCCAGACTCGTAGCGGCCTTAATTATTCGGGATGATGCGACCATTTTTTTAGCCGCGGGCTCTCCATCAGAGACCAGAAAAGATATCATCCCGCCAAAAGCTCGCATTTGTGTTTTGGCAATTTTATGTCCTGGATGGGAGACTAAACCAGGGTAAAATACCTCTTCAATGCCCGGTAATCGGGTCATAAATGTTGCTAATTGGGAGGCATTTTCGTTATGTGCTCTCATGCGGTAAGGGAAACTGCGAATACTTCGGCACAGCATCCAAGCGTCGAAAGGAGAGGGTACCCCTCCCTGAACGACCTGTACGCTTCTCACCCTATCCATTAAGGGTCCCGACTCTTTGGCTATAACCGCTCCACCTATTAGATCCGAATGCCCACCTAAATACTTGGTAGTAGAGTGAATAACTAAGTCGACTCCAAAGTCGATGGGATTCATATTGAAGGGTGTAGGCCACGTATTATCTACGGCAACCACTACCTTCCGATCAGCCGCCCATTTCACCATTGCCTCAACATCGGTAATGAACATCTGAGGATTAGACGGGGTTTCAATCCATATCATTCGGGTATTCTTCTTTGCGGCGGCCTCTACGACTTCCAAATTTGTCATATCCACAAAATCAATTTCCAGCCCCCATCGCTCCGAAAACTCCCACATTAATTTTCGGGTGCCGAAGTAAACATCATTGGGTATGAGTACATGATCGCCATGAGAGAGGGTTTGAAAAACCGCATTAATGGCGGCAATGCCAGAGGAAAAAGCAGCGGCCTCTGCGCCCTTCTCCAAATCATTTAACACAGCTTCTAGTTCTAAACGGTTAGGGTTTTCTAGACGGCTATACTTCAAATCTCCTTCTCTGTGTCCATCTTTCGCATGCTCGTAAATGGTAGATAGTTCAATACCCGGCACAATAGGACTATTTTCTGCTTTTTGGGCTCTCATACTACCATGTATAGCTACGGTCTCGATATGGGTGCTTTTCATAGATTTAGGATAACAAGGTGATTAACTAACGCGCTTAAAACAATATATGTAATGCCTAAAAGTTATACGACTCTATACTTTAAATACTATTATCAACAACAAAAATATCTGTGATTTACATCAAAATCTTGATCATCTTCTATCATAGAAAATAATTAAATTGAATACTATGACTTCAAAAAGTATCTCCAAATTCAAGATAAATTCAAACCCAGTGACTCAAGTATGTGATTATCCATCCATTTCTCCCTGGTTAATAGGTATAAAAACCAACACATTAATAACAGGCCTTTTCCTTTTGTTTTTAGGTGGATGTAGCCTTGAATCAGGCCCTAGTAACCTAAGCGAAAACGAGGAGCAGGATACAGATTTTGAGGTCGCTAATAACCCATGTGAAAATAATCTGGCTGCTGATTTATACCCCTGCTCAAACCTTAGTTTGTATGCTCATCTAACCCCAACAGACTTGGGTGGACAACAGGTTAATGATATTTGGGGTTGGTTTGATATTGAAACATCTAAAGAGTATGCTTTAGTTGGGCTAACCGATGGTGTTAGTTTTGTTGATGTAACTAACCCAAATCAGCCAATAGTTGTCGGCAAATTGGATGAATCTGATTTTCCTTTAAAGCATGCTTCATTTGGCTTGGACGATTTTCCAGCATGCAATATAGGACTAGGAAGTAGTACCACAGCTAAAATGGTAACTCAAGGTTCTGCTTGGAGGGATATGAAAGTATTTGATAACCACATGTTTGTCGTTTCTGATGGACAGATTCATGGCATGCAAGTTTTGGATCTAACTAGACTACGGGCCTTCGAAGGTGATTTTATGCAATTCAAAGAAGACGCGCTCTACAATGTACTGGGTAACGCCCACAATATAGCCATTAACGAAGCTACAGGATTTGGATATGCTGTTGGTGTAACTCAAGCAGATACTTGTGGCTCTAGGAATAAAACAGGTTTACACATAATCGACCTAAATAAACCTAAAAATCCAACTTTTGCTGGTTGTTATAGTGATCCAGCTACCGAGGTGTATTCACTCTTCAGCGCAGGGATTGGATATATACATGACACACAATGTATAATATATAACGGACCTGACGACCAACATAAAGATAAAGAATTGTGCTTTAGTTCTGCTGAAGGAGCTATTGTAATTACCGACGTAGATAACAAAAAGAATCCTAAAACTTTATCAACAACCTCACACCCAGATATGGGATATTCTCATCAAGGTTGGCTTACAGAAGATCATCGATACTTTTTAATGAATGATGAATTAGATGAGCTCAATTTTGGGCGTAATACCAAGACTTATATTTGGGATGTATCTATCATCAATGAACCCACTTTTTTAGGATATCACACGCACAATACCAACTCTATTGATCACAACCTATTTGTAAGAGGTGATTATTTGATACAATCTAATTACAGTAGCGGTCTTCGGATTTTCGATTTACTTGACGTACATAATGCAAGTCTTAACGAAGTAGCTTATTTTGATTCTGAGCCAAGCCATAATGATGCAAACTGGAATGGCTCATGGGGTAATTATCCTTATTTACCCAGTGGTATTATATTAATTAGTGACATACGTAATGGTCTATTTATCGTTCGCCCTGATTATTTAAATAAATAATTGTTCATTTTTTTAGTTACACACAAACTTTCTTAGCTTATACTTTAATTAATTCTTAAATTTAAAATTCTGCATAGTTCATCATTCATCACTATTTTCATTGTTTATTTCCGTCATTGAATTTTGGCCTCTGCCACTGAAATAAAATTAAAAGTATACTTCGGTATAACCCTTATTTAACTACTATTCTAGCTAATGGATTTATTTGATAAGCTGGCAAATCGCCCTAGCCCCCTTGGACCCTTCACATCAGCCGGATATGGCTATTATACTTTTCCAAAATTAGAAGGGCCTCTTGGACCTGAAATGAAATTTAATGGAAAAGATATGGTCGTTTGGAGCATAAACGATTATCTAGGTGTGGGTAGTAATGAAAAAATTAAACAAATTGATGCAGAGGCTACAGCAAAATACAGCCTTAGTGCGCCCATGGGTGCTCGTTTAATGACAGGTAATTCGGACGAGCATGAAGCCCTTGAAAAAGAACTAGCTGCCTTTGTACATAAAGAAGATGCACAGCTTTTAAATTTCGGTTATCAAGGTATAATGAGTGTAGTTCATGCCTTAGTTGACCGAAATGATTATCTAATTTATGATGAGTTGAGCCATGCTTGTATTGTGGACGGTAAACAATTAGCAATGGCGGATAAATCTGTATTCAAACATAACGACATAGAAAGTTTCAAAAAGCAGTTATACCGGGCAGCAGCAAAGAAAAAAGACAATTCTTCTATACTTGTAGTTACGGAAGGAGTTTTTGGGATGACGGGAGATCTTGGGATTCTGCCTGAAATTATCAAGTTAAAAGAGGAAGTACCTTTCCGTTTGTTGGTCGATGATGCTCATGGATTTGGCACCTTAGGTCATGACGGGTCAGGTACAGGTACCCAGCTTGAATGTCAAGATGGAATAGACATTTACTTTGGAACATTTGCTAAAGCAGTTGCTTTAATTGGGGCTTTTGTTGCTTCTGAGCCTAGAGTCATTCAGTTTTTAAAGGCTAATGTACGTAGTCAAATCTTTGCAAAATCTCTACCCCTACCCATTGTTGCTACTGCTAGAGAGCGGCTGAAAATGATTCGGCAACATCCAGAATGGAGAGAAAAACTTTGGGCTAATACCTTAAAATTACGCGAAGGACTCATCAAAATTGGCTATAATGTATTGCCTTCTGAAAGTCCAGTAACCCCAGTTTTAACCCAAGGAAGTACGGATTTATGTCAGGATATAATGCGTATTCTACGTGAAGATCACGGTATATTTGTTAGTGGTGTAGCCTATCCAGTAGTTCCGAAAGGGGTAGTTTTAATTAGACTTATTCCTACGGCTGCGCATAACGACGCACACATCGAAAAAACTCTAACTGCTTTTGAAGCGATTAAAGAGTTCGTAGAGACAGAAGCCTCTAAAATAAGCGCTTAATAAATCGTTTAACAGGATTTTCTGAAGACTCGCTTTTCGGAGATCCTGTTTTCTTTTTGCTCAGAGTCTTGGCAGAACCCTTAGCCGAAGTACCACTTGCATGCTGTGATTTCGAGTGTTTTCTCTGCTTTTTCTTGTTTTCCAGCTCCTCCAAATTTACCCTTGGAATTTCAACCGACTTATATGTTGTCGAGTTATTAGTTGATTTCTTTGGCTTCTGATTTTTTTTACGGCTATTTCTTTCTGAAGCCTTCACCTTGTATTTCTTATTTGATTTCGCTGGCACTTCGGATTGGATTCTATACTTTCGCTCCGGTAGGGAAAGCTTATTTGGCTCTAAACCTATACCTGCTGATACCCTTAAATAGGCTTCTAGATCATCTTGATACAACAAAGATACCACCTGCTTTTTATATCCATAGTCCAGGAGTTGCATACAACGCACGATTTCAAATATGTCGTCCGGGATATCATAAAGAATGACCTCACCGATTCCATGAAGGTTACGTTCTTCCACGGATAGACCTGACAGCAATAAAACACGATAGTCTTTGTCGTAATAATTACTCAAGCGCTCGCTCCGAAGGTCTTCCGATAAGGATGAATCGATGCTGACCACTCCCCAGTTTTTTTTCCTGATAATTTTAAATAAACGTTGTATGGTTTTTCTTGAATAGGCAGATACTATAATACGTTGGTTTTTGGACTCCTCAAGATGACTCATTAGAGTAGAAATCTTCAACCGATCTGGCACCTCATAATATTGGTTATGAACCCGCTTATTAAGTGAAAATACTGGACCAACTGTGTTTTCTAAGGAGTCAAATCCAATACATTTCGTGTGTACTGGCATAAAGGCTAACAAGGATTCAACGGTGGCGTTAAAAACTTGGGCCTGAACATATATTTGAGTCGCCGATTCTACACTTTTTGCAATTTTTTTAACCTTATTGAATTGTTTATATCGATCCAATTCATCTGCGCCAAAAATGACTAACATATCTAGCTGATCTAGCTGCCAAATCCCATCGGAAATAAAATCTAGCAGTCTCCCAGGATCCCCAATCACAATAGATGGCTGTGATTTTAAAGCCTGCTCTTGAATCGCTTTTTCTTCTCGCTGAGTCACTCGGGAACATCGGATTTTGGCGTGATATCCCACTGCCCAAATCCATTGTTCTACTTCAATTGCAAAACTAGCGGTAGGGCATAATATCCCTATCCGATTGGATTTAAACTGCTTCTCGTCTGACTCTGTAATGTAATGCAATAACGGAAGAAGTAATTCATCCAATGATGAATTAGAAGTCTTTATAAGAGCAGGCACCTGTACACGAAACAGATCTAGTAAATCCTTGTGGATTTTTTTTGCTTCTGAAATCTGAACATCCTTTAACCCTTTTTTGATGCTTGGATGTATATTTAAGCTTTCAAACGTCAAAACTTCACCTCTTCTTCTCTTCTATACCTAAACTGTTCTAGTGCTGCAGATCTATTCACCGAGCTAATAAACCTTTAAACCGTTGCTCAGCAATGACTAATATACAAAAGTCATTTGATAAGCTCATCCTTTTTAGCAGGATTTAACCAATTACTGTGAATGCTTTGATGCGTGGAATATTTTTGTAAAAAAATAAAAATCAGCAATAGAGACAAAAACATGGCAATTACCCCCGATATACCGGCTTCTGGACCAAATAAGCCTCCTGTCCACCAATCTGGTCCGGTTGATTGAACATATAGAATGGATGCTGACCAAGATAGCCCACTTACCTTAAACCCAAATACCCCTCCTAAAATAAAATTCCATGCACTATGTAGACCTATAGAAAGGGCTAGATTACCTGTCCAAACGAAAGGAAAAGCCAATAAAATACCTGCTAAACTAATGGTTATAAATGTGATAATAGACGCACTAGGATTGAGCAAATGAGCCAAAGAAAATATCAAGGAGGATAGCATCACGGCAATAATGAGCGCTGTCCTATCAGAAATATACTTCCACTGAATCCCTTCCTTAAGATTAATAAGCACATACCCCCTCAGCATAACCTCTTCATAGAACCCAACTGCCAACATTTGAAAAAGAAAAAGAAAGATAGAGTAATACGATGATGCAGATATACTGACTAAATAAGTGCGGTCATTAGTAGCCATATTTTCGGTTGCAAATTGCGTCGCATATCCTGCTGATCCTACACTAAAAAAACCTAACAAATAACCAATCCCAACCATTATACTTAATGCTAGCAAACCAATTACCCAACCAGCTATATAATGTGTTAGTGAAGTTGAATTCCAATACAATCCACCTTGGTACCATGGATTATCTTTAGTAATTCGATGATCCGTTAAAAATAAGCTCAATCGGTACCAGATGTAGGCGCAGGGTGGAACGAACATCCATTGCCAACCTGCCATAGGGATATACTGTATAAATCCAACCAATAATATCATCGTTACACTAAAGAATGTAATTCGTAGACCTGAACGAAATCTTCTTTCTTTATAATTAAATAGCGGATTCATCATCTAAAGAATCACCATATCAATTAACTATTATATTTATTGAGAATTTAGAAAACACCCTCGTAAGAGCTTAGAAAAAGTTTGGCATTAACTTTAAAGTCATTCATTAATATTAAGTTAAAACTTGTTTCTTATTATAGCTAGGTAATTTGGTTTTAGATTGTTTCTACCTATTTGAAAAGCATTGGTATACAAGACAATTATTGATATATTCTTCAGAATCCAAAAACTATTTACAAGATAATTAATGTCATTATGTTATATACAATTCTAATCATTACTATTGCCATTATATGCGCGTTACTAATTGTTGTGGTATTACTTCAGAACGGGACTGGGCAAGGTCTTTCCGGAATCGGTGCAACATCCATGGGAGGAAGTTCTGGACTTGGTGCAAGAAGAACGGCTGATTTATTATCAAAGGCGACATCTTACTTGGGAGGCGCTTTTCTTATTTTATGCGTACTTGCTAATTTTGTAATTGATAAACCGGAAACAGAAAATAGCATTCTACAGGGAGGAGCTCCACTAATGCAAGATAATACTGTGCCAGCAGTGCAATCTTTTGATGACGGCATATTACCAATTGACGAAAATCAACCAATCGACTAACCGTAAATAATAAGTTTAAAAATGAAAGTATTTAAAATTATTGCACTTACATTTAGTGTAGCGTTATATACAGCCACAATATTTGCTCAAGAGACTAAATTGATACCTCTAACTACTAATTCTGAAAAAGCATTAGAATTAATGAGGACAGTAATGGCTAATGCTGAAGAATTCAGAGGTAATGATAACCCGCCCTTATTGGAAGAAATATTAAGACTTGATCCCAACTTCTATTATGCAAAAACCTATAATTCACTATTACTTGAAAATAATACTTATAGAACAAATCTGAATAATGCTTACGAAAATAGAAGTAATGTCTCTGAAATTGAAGAAAAAATAATTGAGGCTACTTACCAACAGTACATTAATTTAAATACTGTACTAGCAGATAAAATAATTGATGACTTGGTTTCTACATATCCAGATTATTACCAACTGCGCTTACTATCTGCTGATTTAAAAAATGATTTAATGGACCCTTATGCAAAAGATATAAGATATGCAGAAATCTTGGAGCAAAATCCCAATTCATTTCCAGCATTATTTCGCAGAGCACAATTGCATTTTCCAGTTGATAATGACATAGTCAATTTTCCCATTGAAGAAAGAGACTTAGAACTTGCAACTAGTTTGTTGTTACAGGCAGCTAGTGTTCAACCTAAAAATCCAGGACCCCAACGATTTTTAGGCAATGTTTACCGAGGACAGAATAACCTGAGAATGGCTAAACAGGCATATGAAAGTTCCAGATTATTATTGGGCGAACCAGACGAAATAGATTTTAGGTATTCAAATATTTTATTAATGCTTGGACACGTTGAAACTTTTAGCGGTAATTACAAAGATGCGAGAAAATTATATGACAACAGTATTGAATTTTTAGATTTCAGACAAAAACCAACCTATTTCCAATTTCCTGTATTCACATACTTTTATGAAAGAGATTATGAACAAGCGATAATTTCTTTTTCTAAAATGCGCAGTGAAATTAACACCTCAGATCAAGATCAAGAGTGGAAAACTGAAAACATCACACTTATGGAAGAGAATATATTTGTTTCCCATTTGCACAATTCGAATGAGCAAGGAGCAAATAAATCGCTGCAACAGATAGCTGGATTCAAAAGAAACGAGTTGAATTCATATTTAACTTCTGGAGCAAGCCGCGAACAACTTTTGGCATTAAAGAACAACAATGATATATATTTACAAGAGCTAAGGCTTTGGAAAGATATTATTTTTGGCGCATCTAATGTAGAGCAACAGCTCAATAGATTGAAAACATTACTTGAAAAAAATCTTGCTCAAGATCCAAATGCAATGACTTTATATCACAAATATAGTGGCTATGCTGCAATTATGGCTGGGGATGATCAAGCAGCAATTAGACATTACTCTGTAATATCGAATATAGAAATGGACGATGATAATTATCATAGCTATTTCTATGCTATAGCACTGAGAGGAAGCGGGGATACGGAAAAAAGTTCGGCTATTTTAAAAAGGGTGGCTGAAAATACATTTGCAACTCGCGGAGCCGCATTGGTTCAAATGCTTGCTAAACGCCAACTCTAATAATCGATAAGAGTAATAAATGATCTTCCAAAAAAAGAACTTAGCGTTATTAATTGTCTTTTTAGCCTTTCACCCGTTTTTAGATGCTCAAATATCTCAATCAATAAATGGACTATCATCTAATTATATTGAGTCCGTTAAGTCTGATAACATGGGAATTATTTGGATTGGAACAAATGAAGGTTTAAATGCCCTTATTGATGGACGAATTTATCAGTATCAATCAGATTTAAGTGATCCAGCCTCTCTACTAAATACTCAGATTAATGATATTTATGTAATGGATAATAATACAATCATTGCATTATCTAATGAAGGGCTAAATATTTTTCAAAGATCAAATAACTCATTTAAACAAATACGTACTGAAACAAGGCCAATATCTTTGTACGAAGACCCTTTTTCAAATGATATATATATAACTACAGAGAATAGTGGTTTAATTATCTTAAATAGTGATATAGAGATAAGTCAATCTTATAAATTTGATGTGTTTGATCCTTCAACAATATCAACGAATAACTTGAGTTCGCTATTAGACAATAGTGGAATCTATTTCGAACAGAACAAGATATGGGTTGCAACAGATCGAGGTTTAAATATTATAAATCGTGTTGACAGTAGTGTGAGTAGACGGTTAGAAAATGCTGAAGGAAGTTTATCTTCAAATGCTATAAATGGCTTTTCGAGCTTAAAAACTGCTAGTTCAATAAGTGGCGCTGGGGTTGATTATATTCTCATTGGTACCAACAGAGGACTAGATATTTATGATAAAAAAAATAACAACATTATTAACATAGATCAATTTAATAATAGTGATATAAGGAATCTGACTAATTTAAATTCTAATCTTTTTGCGATGTTAGTTAATTCAAAACTAACATTACTAGAATATGATACAATCAATCAAAAGTTTGAATCAAAAATAATCGTAAATGAAAAAAATAATTCTACTTTTGAAAGCATATACCAATATGAAAATTATCTAGTAGCAACAGGTGAAGATTACTTATATATCTTTGATGAAGATTTTAGAGTTATTTTTGAAAAAACATCAGACTATCCCATATCTGAAGTGAATATTAAAGAAAATGTTTTATGGGTTGGTACTCAAAATGGTTTAACAAAATATAACTTAAAGGAATCTTTAATTAAAAGATTAGGAGATGGTACCGATTATTATTCTCGTAATGAGTATTACGAAATTCAGTTAAAAGATAACATGTTTTTTATAAATGATATTTTAAATGAAACTACTTATGAAATTGAAGTATCAGAAGATTTCGTAAATGATAACAACAAAAAGATTATCCAAAAAAACAACTATTTGCTAGCATTAGGCAATAGTACGCTTCATTTTTATAATTTAGATTTTAGCTTCTTTGCATTACAATTTAGTTATAATTTTGAGTTAGAATTAGGTGAAGTTCATAATATTGAGCTTAATGAAGAGTCTTTTTATGTAACTACTAGTAACGCAACTTATGAATTTGAATCAGATTTAAATAATTTTTCGGAATTCACATTTTATTTCCCAAAAAATGAGTACGTCTATGATGAATTACTAAGTCCAAATGTGCCACCGAAGTTTATTGATATTGAAAGAATTGATAACAATCTGTGGATTTCAAGTGATATTAAAACTCTTTCCATTCACCAGATTGAAAATTTAGACGACACATTAAATTTTGACTTCACAGATACAGGATCTAATGTTCTAAGTACATTAAATAGAATCGATAATCTATACTATGATAAAGAAAATAACATAATGTACGGTGGAACTAGTGGAAGAGGGTTGTATACATTTGATTTAGAATCAAATACTGTTAATAGAATTACAAAAGAAGACGGGTTATTATCCAATAATATATCTGATATTTACTATCAAGATGGTATTCTATTTGTTCAAAGTGGGCAAGGTATAAATCTGATTAAGGATGGAAAAATCCGCTCAATTACGGAAGAAGACGGACTTTTTATGACATCTTACAATAAAAACTCTGTTCACCAAATTGACAGCGCAAATATTGTACTAAGTGGATCAGATGGGCTCTATCAATTTGATTATGGAGATTTGTATGAAATTGATGCTTCAAATGAAATAAAATTATTCAAAGTTATAGGCTATGATAAATTCAACAATCCTTATCCAATCCAAATTGTTGATAACAAAATACAGATAGACTATCAAATAACATCACTGTTGTTTGACGTTTATATTGGTAACCACTACAAATCAGACAATAATAGGTTCTATTATAGTATTAATAATGATCCATATAATGCAAACATTAATGGAAACCAGATTGTTATCTCCTCACTACCATATTATGGATCAGAATTAAGTATATACCTTGTTGATGCTAATGGAAATCGATCTCTTAATGAAATAGAGATTGCAATAACCAATAAACCTCCCTTTTGGTTTAGTTACCAAGCACTCCTTCTATATATTATTGCTCTAATCGGTATTTATTGGTTAATCCAGAAAAGGCGAGTTGAAAAAGCAAAAGATGAGTTTGAAAAAGAAAGACGTGAAAAGGAATTAAACGAAGCAAGAGATTTACAACAAAGCTTACTACCCAAAATAACACCAGCAACAACTATTTTCGATATAAGCACATATCTACAATCTGCTAATGAAATGGGTGGTGATTATTTCGATTTCATTGAGTTTGAAGACAAACTATACAGTATATGTGGTGATGCCACAGGCCATGGTGTAACCTCAGGTATTATGGTTTCCGTTACAAAGGCTGGCTTAAACGGTGTTGAATTGAATTCCCCATCCACCATGCTTGGTAAATTGAATACCATTGTTAAAAAAGTGAATTTTGGTAGAATTCGTATGAGTTTATCAGTAGTTAAACTTGAAGAGAATTCAATAGAAATAAGTTCAGCTGCAATGCCACCTTATTTTATATATAGTGCAAAGAATAAAAAACTAAATGAGGTGTTAATTCCTAATTTACCTTTGGGGGGATTAAGTCTAACTCAATATGAATCTAACAAACATGACTTTGAGGTTGGTGATATTCTAGTAATGATGTCAGACGGATTACCAGAATTACCTAATGAATCAAATGAGTTATTGGATTATGAAGCTATATATGATGAAATATTTGATAATATTGATAAAAGTGCTAAACAAATTTCAAATGCACTATTAGGATTAGGCAAGAAATGGCGTACTCATCTAGATGACTTACCAGATGATATAACATTAGTTGTTATAAAGAAAGTTGCTTAAATCGAGAAATGAGTAAATTTTCTGACAGGTATCGCATTATCTTTACCTTTTACATTGATTAAAATACTTTCACTAAATAGGCTCTGATCTGAAATATTTTTATAAACATCCTCTGATATTACAATCTCATTTGGACTAGCATTTGAGCAGAATCTAGCTGCTTGATTAACATTATCTCCTATAACAGTGTAGTTCATCTGTTTATCTGATCCTATATTTCCAGCAACTACTTCACCATAGTGAATGCCTATACCTATCTTCAATTTATGATTGTGTGATTTTTCTAGTTTTTCATTGAATTCGTCGAGTCTTTTAAACATAGTAATTGCACAATCGACTGCATTTTGACAATCATGCTCAGTATTATTTGGGACTCCAAACAAAACCATTAATTCATCGCCAATAATTTTATCTAAGGTGCCATTGTATTCATATACAATGTCAATCATTTCAGTAAAATATTTATTTAATATTGAGACTAATTCTGATGCTGATGTTTTTTCTGAAAAAGACGTAAACCCTCTAATATCAGCAAACAATACACAAGCGTCTGATAAAGTGCCTCCTAAATCACTTTTCGAATTATCATCCAAGATTTCATCTACAATATTCCCAGAAACATATTTTTTAAAAGTCGTCTTAACTTTTTGCATATCTGAAATATCATCAAATGACAATATATAACCAGATCTGTCTTTGTTTTTATCGTAAACAGGTGTTATGGTAGTATCCAAGGTATGGATACTACCATTAAAACTTTTGAAAGGTACATTTTTGACTACTTGTGCTTGGTTGTCAGATTCAGCTAACTCGTAATTACTAATAACTTCCAGAAATAATTCATTATCGGCGAAAATTATACCATAATGTTGATTTTGAATTAGATCTCGTTCTATTCCAATTATCTCAATTGCCTTCTTGTTTACGTATTCAATTTCGCCAAATTCTGTAAACTTTATGATTCCAGCTTCTATTGACGTCATTATATTGTCAATCAGATTATTTGTTGATTGAAGATCATCAATAAGCTTGAGATTATTAATTGTTAAACTAATCTCTTTAGTCAGACTATCAAAAAGATTGGCATCTAAATCTGAAAAGTGTATAAACCCCTTTCTACTTTCTTTATCAGCTAAAATTATACAGCCAAGCAAGTTACCTCTGAAATAAATTGGGCTACAAATTGAATTATGCTCAACAAATTTGACCAAATTAAATTTATCAGATTCTACAAGAAACGTTTTCTTTGTATTTTTCAGTTCAGCGAGTAGGCCTTTATTATCTGTCAACATTCGTCTAGGCATGTCCTCTTCCCGAATTTCAAATGTAGCCCGAACTTCAAAAATATTAGTGTTCGAATCTCTAAGGATGAACATACCTTTTGACGCTGCATAAAGCGATACTAAATGTATCAGTATATATTCTAAAGTTTCGTTAGATAAATTATCGCAAAAACTCAACATATTAGTGAGCTGGACGATTGATTCGAACTCTAAATCTTTAATATTAGCTCTTGACTCAATACTCTTTATTTTTTTCGTGAAAAATTTTTTTGTAATAAATCTTGATAGCTGAATACCGACATTATTGATAATATTTGGTTTAATTTTGGATTTTCGACCCAATGCAATACCAATTATTTCATCATTACAAAAGATAGGAACATTGATAGTATCGTTTATTTCATTAATGAAATAAAGATTTTCTATATGTAAAGACTTATTTGTGTCAAATTTATCTTTGAGAAAAGTTAGCGCCTCTTCATAATACGGTATTTGTCTATCCTCGAGTAGATATTTTGAACCTCCGATACTTTTAAGTAATTCTTTTTGCTCGTGAAATGAACAACTAATATCTAAGTCAGAGTATTTATTATTATAATCTGAAATTATTTTTGATACCAAAAGTAAACCCTTCCCTAAATAATTTTACTGCGCAAGTGCTTCATCTAATGTAGCAAAAGTATTGCAATACTTTGTAAGACCCATTATAGAAAATGTTTTTTCAATTATGGGAGCCATATGGCATAAAGATAAAGTTCCATCTTTATCTTGAAGTATCTCGATAACCTCAATAAGGATGGAAGCACCAATACTATTAACAATTTTTGATTGCTCGAGATCTAAAATAAAATGGAACTTATTTTCTTGAACTTTTTCTTCCACTACTGATATCACAAGTTCACCAAGATCTTTATTGAAATAGCCTTCAGTTTTGACTACTACATACTTATTTTGCTCTTCAGTATTAATTATTTTACTCATTTTTCTTTTTCTTAGTCATTGTCAGTGTGGTTCCATCATTACTTGATTCATAATCGACTGAATCCATCAATTCCTTAATGAGCATTACACCCCATCCTCTCTTCCTTTCTTGTTTCTTTAATTTTGAGTCGATATCTGGTATTTGTATACCCTTACTATCAAACCCTTTACCTTGATCTATAACCTTTATTGTTAGTTCTTCGTCCGAAATTGTAAAGTTTATAAAGATATCTTTTTGTGACTCAGAATGTTCAAAAGCGTTGATTGTTGCTTCAATCAATGCCATGGATATTTCACCCGATTCTTCTTCACTCAATTGCATGTATTTTGCGATCACATCAGCTGTATTAGTTGCTACTAATTCCATATCTTTAAGTATAGGAATACGTAGTTCAACTGATGGTTTGGTTTCATTTGACATATGTAGCCTTATAAAATTTTATTACAAATCTGCGAATATAATTTTTACAATAATAAACTAAAGCGTTCTAACTATCAACATAATATTTAATAAATAATAACATATTCATGTTTAATCAACTTCTAAAAATCACTTTATTAACAACCATATTAACAACTAGTATGCTTCATTTGAAAGCTCAAACAAGTTTGATTGAAGAAATTAATTTAACAGAAAAAAATAACGGAATTATAATACCATTCAAAAAGTTTGTTCTTGACAATGGACTTACGATCATTATACATGAGGATGATTCAGATCCTTTGGTTCATGTCGACATCACCTACCATGTAGGGTCAGCAAGAGAAGAGATGTATAAGTCTGGATTTGCTCACTTTTTTGAGCATATGATGTTTCAAGGTTCTGAAAATGTAGCCGATGAAGAACACTTTAAAATCATTAGTGATGCGGGAGGAACCTTAAACGGATCCACCAACCGAGACCGAACTAATTACTATCAAACCGTGCCTAGTAACCAACTAGAAGTGGTACTTTGGTTAGAGGCTGATCGAATGGGATTTTTCTTAGATGCAGTAACCCAGAAAAAGTTTGAGATTCAGCGAGAAACCGTGAAAAATGAAAAAGGTCAAAACTATGACAATGCTGCATATGGCCGATGGAGTGAACTCACCGCTGAAACCTTGTACCCTTTTGGCCATCCATATTCTTGGCTTACCATTGGGAAATTGGAAGATCTTGACCGAGTCGATGTAGAAGATCTAAAAAAATTCTTTATGCGCTGGTATGGTCCAAATAATGCCACCCTTACCATCGGTGGAAATATAACCGCAGAGGAAGTCATCCCCATGGTTGAAAAATATTTTGGCGTTATCCCAAGAGGACCTGAAGTTGACAACATGACTTTGGAACCTGTTCAGCTCGACGCAGACCGCTATGTTTCTTATGTAGATAACAATATCCGGTTTCCAGCACTTTTAGCAACCTACCCAACGGTACCCCGCTTCCATCCAGACGAAGCACCTCTTGACTTCTTAGCCCAAATTCTTGGTACGGGTAGAAGTTCCTACTTGTTCAAGAAATTTATCCTCACCCAAAAAGCCATTCAAGCCTCTGTATTTCATCCAGTAAGTGAATTAGCTGGTGAGTTTACTATGTTTGTATTGCCTTTTCCAGGCCAAACTCTAGCCGATTTTGAACAAGAAATGAGAGTCATTTTAGATGAATTTGCAACGGAAGGAGTAAGTGATAATGACTTAACAAAGATTAAGGCTAGCTTCGAATCTAGCTTTATTAATGGCCTCACTTCTGTTAGTGGTAAGGTTTCTCAATTAGCTGATTATCAGACTATTGCTGGAAATGCTAATTATATAGAAGAGGACTTAAGCCGTTATTTGGCCGTGACCAAAGAAGATATCATGCGGGTTTTTAACGAATACATTTATAACAAACCAGGAGTTTTACTTAGTGTGCTACCAAATGATGGAGGGGCAACTACGCCTGCAGCACCCGACAACTATGTTGCACAAAAAGATAGAGATAATCCGTTTCCTACCACGGACTATTCCGGCCTTTCCTACTCACGTCCAGAAGGAGATAGCTTTGATCGTAGCGTAAAACCGAAACCCGGCACCGCTCCTTTAGTTCAGGTACCAGATTACTGGAGAGCCAACTTTGAGAATGGAATTCAACTTATTGGGACCGAGTCAAACGAAGTACCCACGGTAAATGTACAATTATACATTAAGGGTGGGCATGAATTAGATGCAAACGACCCACAAAAAGCTGGTCTTGCCTCCTTAACCGCTGCGTTGATGAATGAAAGTACCCAGAATTACAGTTCTGAGGAGATTTCCGAAGAATTGCGCCTAGTGGCCAGTTCCATTTCTGTATCAGGCGGCAGAAGTGAAACAGTGGTCGGGTTAAGTACTCTAAGCAAGAATTTGACCCGTACTATGGAACTTTTGGAAGAAATCCTCTACCGCCCAGCTTTTACCGAGGAAGACTTTAATCGGGTAAAGCAACAGCAACTAGAAAGCATTCGTGCTTCTTATCAGAATCCTGCTGCAGTAGCCAGCCAAATCTACAGCCGCTTACTCTATGGAGATGAACATATTTACTCGGTCCCAACCTCTGGTCTCGAGGAAACAGTGAGCCGAATTACCGTCGAAGATGTTCGAGCCTTCTATGAATCTTATATGTCTCCAGAAATTACAGAAGTAGTGGTGGTGGGTGATATTTCCGAAGAAGAAGGACTCTCTAGCCTAGCTTTCTTAAACAATTGGGAAACCAAAAATGTTGCGATACCTGACTTACCCGAGCCAAAGCCCGGAGACTATACTAAAGTGTATCTTATGGACAAAGTGGGTGCCCCACAATCTGAAATACGCATCGGCTACGTTTCTGATATGACCTATGATGCCACCGGTGAGTACTTCAAAACCAGCTTAATGAATTATAGTTTAGGGGGGGCATTTAATAGTCGAATTAATCTAAACCTACGGGAAGACAAAGGTTGGACCTATGGCGCTCGCTCTGGGTTTAGTGGGAATGATCGAGGGAGTCAGTTTACGGCCTCGGCAGGTATCAAAGCCAGTGCGACCGATAGTGCTGTAGTAGAGTTTATAAAAGAGATCAAAGGCTTCCAAGAAAATGGGATTACCGATGATGAACTCAATTTTATGAGAAACTCTATTGGCCAGCGAGATGCACGTCGTTATGAAACACCCTTTCAAAAAGCCGGCTTCTTGGGTAACATCATCCGATATGATTTAGACGGTTCCTATGTAGACAAGCAGGCTGAAATCATTCAGAATATTACGCGAGAGGAAATCAATGCGCTATCCAAAAAGTACCTAAACACTGATAACGCATACATTTTGGTGGTAGGTGATGGAGCGAGTAATCGCGATAAACTAAAAGCCCTAGGGTATGAGGTCGTGGATGTAACCGAGAAGGGAGACATCATAGAGCCCGTTCAAGAAGGGAACGAATAAGCGATTGATTTGCTAGAAATAGGCTATTTAAAGGCTTTGTAGCAAGAAACATCGCACTGTAATTCATTTATCATACCCATCCACATTAACTTGTGCGATGGGTATGTTTTTTTAGAATCCGTTGATTTTCCTGTTTAACCAATAAGGAGTCTCTATAGCTCCAGATCTTTTTTCTCGCTACCGATGCCGCATGTGCGACATCAACGATTGGGTCGGGATATTCCATGCCATTCCCAGATGGTAAACAAGCCTTTTCAATAGGTGTTATAGACCATGGTTCGTGTATATAAGCCGTGGGGTATTGCTCTAACTCAGGAACCCATTGCCGAATAAACTCCCCATCAGGATCATGATCCTTAGACTGTTTCACTGGATTGTACATTCGAATGGTGTTCACACCCGTAGTACCGGCTTGCATTTGAAATTGAGGATAATGGATACCAGGTTCATAGTCCAGAAACAACCTAGCCAAATGATATACACCAAGTCTCCAATCACAATCCAAATGATGACACAAAAAAGACACTAACATAGCTCTCATACGGAAATTAATCCATCCCGTTGCTTCCAAACACCGCATGCATGCATCAACCAGTGGGACCCCAGTACAGCCTTGCTTCCACGCCTCCAAAAAATCCGGACGATTCGAGTATGACATAAGTTCATACCCCCGATTTACGCATTGAAGTTCATACTCCGGTTCCATTTCGAACTTTTGTATAAAATGTGCATTCCACCTAAGACGCGTCAAAAACGAAGCATATGTGCGTGGGGCTTCCGCCTTAGCCATATGATTGTTCACAAAACCGTATACCTGTCTAATACTAACATTCCCCCAAGCTAAGTGAGGAGACATTCGACTGCAACTCTCCCTAGATAAAAGTGGCTTTGAAATGTGCCGCTGGTAATTCCGCCCTCGAGCCCCCATAAAACTTTCTAAACATTTCCATGCTTGGCTTTCCCCCACGGGTTGATGCATTCCCGGGTAGCGCTCTAATTCGGCCCTTAACTCCGCTGGGATGGGGAAAGGATGCCGATCTGAAATACCCTTAAAAAAAGCATGTATATGTTCACCTGGCGCTGAATAAGTTGGGTAAAACAAAGGTCGATTCATACAATCCAACCATGCCTTACTCCATCCATCCCGACTATCCATTCCACGAACAACCCCATCTCGCTGACATTGCCTCCAATCTATGCCATTGTCAGCGAAAAAAGCAGCCACACGCTGGTCTCTTTTCCAGGTTCTAATGGTGCCAGATTCCTGATAGGAAAACACTTTATTGACAGAAAATAGGTGAGAAAAAAATTCAAATATTTTATCGGTATTCCCCCAACAAACAATTATTTCTCTTCCAAATGCTTCTAGTTGTTTATTCATGTCCACTAAGGAATGAAACACAAACTGTTGATGCCGCAAAGACGAATCGGGGCCAGCTAATTCATCCGGATCAAATATATAGAGTGGGATATAATCATGTTCGGCTTGCTCTGCTAGATAAAACCCTTCATGGTCAGCTAAACGAATATCTCTCTTCAACCAAACTATGTTTATTGTTGGCTTAGATTTTTTATCTGGCGTTGTTACGTTCATCAGTATTGGTCAGCATTCGTGAGCTTTCATTAGCGTTGGTCAGCATTTATCTAAATTCATCAACCTTTCTCTGCTTTCCTTACTTCCCGATACAAAATCTAGAAAATATAGAATCCAAGATATCTTCATTGGTAATTTCCCCTGTTATGGTTCCCAGGCTCTGCAAGGCTGCACGTAGGTCAATAGCTAGAAAATCACCCGTTAGTCCACTCATTAAACCGTTGAGAGCGGCTTCAACATGATTCAATGTTTTTTCAAGGGCATCTCTGTGTCGAGAAGAAGTAACCAGCAGAGAATCACCATCGAAATGGGTCTGACTCATTGCGACCTCTTTAATGCGATCCTTAAGTTCCTTTAAACCCTCGCCAGTTGCCGCTGATATATGCTGATCCTCAATACTACTCCAATCGTTTTCCTCACTAATGGCGTGTTCGTCATGCACCTGCTGTTCGGTCTTGGTTAATCGATCATATTGGGTTCCGATACAGAGAAATGGGGTATCCGTTGCCGATGCTTGCAAATCTTCCAGCTCACTCATTTCCTCTGTAGTAAAGGGCTCGTTCAAATCCCTCAAATAAACTATAACATCGGCTTCTTTCACGGCTGCTTGGCTGCGCCGGACTCCCTCGGCCTCGACGCGATCCTCTGTTTCACGTAAACCAGCTGTATCAATAAGCCTAAATAGCAACCCGCCGTGATTCCATTCTACATCAACAGTGTCTCTTGTGGTCCCAGCTATATCGGTAACAATCGCTCGATCAGTCCCTACCAAAGCATTTAAAAGTGTAG
Organism: Rhodothermaeota bacterium MED-G12; assembly: GCA_002457365.1. Classification (GTDB taxonomy): domain Bacteria; phylum Bacteroidota; class Rhodothermia; order Balneolales; family Balneolaceae; genus UBA1275. Next base: position 356 of record NTKP01000018.1, on the reverse strand, counting down.
ATTTACCTGCATTGGGGCGACCAATGAGCACTGTTTTAATACCGTCTTTCACCAATCTACCAGCCTCATAGCTTTCTAATAACCTATGAATGGCCGTCTTTACATCCTGTAACAGCTGTTGCAACTGTTCCTTATTAGCAAACTCAACATCCTCCTCTATAAAATCCAATTCTAGTTCAATCATCGCGGTCGCATCAATAATTTGCTGCCTAAATTCTTTTACATAAGCTCCTAAACTACCAGATAACTGCTGATTCGCGGCGTCTACTGCTTTCGCACTACGAGCATGAATTAGATCAGCGACAGCCTCAGCTTGTTCTAAGCCTAATTTGCCATTTAAAAAAGCACGTTGAGTA
>NTKP01000017.1 GCA_002457365.1 Rhodothermaeota bacterium MED-G12 | reverse complement strand
TCAAGGGCAGTGTTCCGAATAAACTGAGTCCATCGCGCTTGTTCTTGGGTAATCATAGTTGGGTTTATTTAGCTCTGAATTACGGCTTTATACGGTTAAGCTTTGGCGCTATTGGAATGCAGTGTTTCAAAGAATAATAGTTCTAACTACTAGATTTCATGAATATGATACTAGCTGCCTAGATATCCAAATCATTAATCTTTCCATCCTTGAGCATGACCGTTCGACTTGGATATTTCTTTACAAGGCTATGATCATGGGTAACCATTAGAATGGCAGTGCCTCTTTTGTGTATTCCCAATAGAATATCCATGATTTCTCTTGAGGCATCAGGGTCTAAATTTCCAGTGGGTTCATCGGCCAGTAATAGTCGAGGTTCATTGGCCAAAGCACGAGCGATAACTACTCGTTGTTGCTCTCCGCCCGAAAGATCTTGTGGCATCTGTTTAAAACGATGGCTAAGACCGACTAGAGCCAGTAATTCATTTACTTTTGCGGGTATCTTTGACGAAGGAAAGCCTGTTACATGTAGAGTAAAAGCCACATTTTCAAAAATATTACGATCCATGAGCAATTGGAAGTCTTGAAAAACAATGCCCATACTGCGCCGAAGTTCAGGTATTTTTTTGCTTTTCAGGCTATTTAATTGATAACCATTCACCACAACTTCACCTGATTGCGCAATTACATCGCGGTATAATAATTTTAAAATACTGCTCTTTCCCACACCTGTAGGGCCAATTAAATACACAAACTCTTGTTGAACTAATTTGAAATTAGCATCGATTAAAATACTACGATGGTCGTAATTCAACGAAACGTTTTTTAATTGAACTATGGCTTCTGACATCTGGCTACAACGGTTATTCGGGTTGATGTGGACCTTGCTTCATTAAAGGAAAAGGCATCATAAAAAGCTAATGCTTTTAGGGGACTTTTATCCAATAGTTTCTTTATCTGCACCAGTTCGTACGCTCTTTGTTTATGCACTTCAATCCATGCCTGCTGAGCTGTTCGGCTACGATCAATAATTTCAAAAGAATTGGTATGGATGTTATGTTTAGGGTCGAAGGAACTTGTTCGATAGTAACGAATATGATGGTAGTCACCTTCGATTTCATTCAAATGTTGTACGGCTTCAATAGAATTTTTTGGAGTTGAAAAATCAAAAATTAGCAGTCCATTTACTGTTAAGCATTTTGCTGCTTCATGAAAAAAATGTTCAATTTCTCCTGGTTGTAACAAATAATTAACGCTGTCAAACACACTTATTAGGGCATCTTGTTCTCTAATGGCCAATAAATTATCAAATGATGCCTCAAAACAGGGAATAGGTTGAGCTAAAGTATCAAGCTTTTTACTACCAACTAGAACCATATCTGGGGATGCATCACAAGCTTGTAAGTCATAATCCCCTAATTTACTCAATTCTAAGGTCAAGGAGGCAGTTCCACAAGAGAGCTCGGTTATCGCAGTTGGCTCTGGATGATGTTGATGCAACAGATCATCTATATATTCTGCCCAATAAGCATAGTCTACATCACTCATTATATGATCATAAATCTCAGCAAGTTTTGAGTAGATAGGCTTTTTTTGGATTTCATTCATTATGCTTGGCTTGGTTTCGTTGCACGTGTTAGGTAAGCTAATGCCACATTATATGCTTCTAACATGGAGTCGTGTTCTGCGATCCATTTCCCTGCAATATCAAAGGCGGTTCCGTGATCCGGAGAAGTGCGAATAAATGGTAATCCTAGAGTGCAATTTACCCCTTTTCCCATAGACCATAATTTAAATGGGGCTAAGCCTTGATCATGGTGTGCGGCAAGAACAACATCAACCTGTAAAAATTGCTTTCTGCCAAAAAAAGCATCAGCGGGGAAGGGACCTGTTAGCTCGACAGTTGGGTCATCTTGAAAGAATCGCATAACAGGAGCCATAATTTCCTGCTCTTCTGTACCAAGTACTCCACCGTCCCCTGCATGAGGGTTTATACCTAATAAAGCAATCTTAGGTATTCGGTCTGGATAGTAAGTGTTATAATGAGAACAGATAATCCTAATTTTAGATTGAATGGTCGTTTGATTAATATGTTCAACCACCGATTTTAATGGCACATGAGTGGTTAGTAAGCACACATTTAACCCCTTACCAGAAAGCATCATGACCACATCATCCATGCCCGTTTGTTCCATCAAATATTCGGTATGCCCTGGTACAGAATATCCCGCAAGGTGAATACTCTCTTTTGAAATAGGAGCAGTTACCAGGGCTTGTGCCTGTTTGTTTAAGCAGAGTTTAATCCCTGTATCTACCGATTGCATGCTTAGCATACCAGCCAACGAATTATGTTGCCCATAGTTACTACTTGAAAATTCTAAGTCAGACCAAGAGTCAAAGGACTCTAGCACATTAATAGCCCCTTCAACTATCTCATTTTCATCTGTTATATAGTGAAGGGTTGGCAGTGGATTTGATGATGTAGAGAAATAACTTTTTTGATCCTTGATAAGTCTTTGAACAAGGTGGTGAGGGGCAGCTACAATGGGAGTGGATTGAGATAAATCAATGTTTAAGAGCGTTTTTAGGCTAACCTCAGGACCAATACCATTTGGATCACCAATTGAGACAACTAAACGAGGCTTAGTGCTCAATATTAATTCTCCTGATTTGCGTTTATTAAAGTGAAATCTCCAAAGCCTGAACTTGCGGTGAAAACGAAGGTTCTATTTGGGTATATCCATTCTTCAATAACCCTTCCGTTAGTAGGAAAACTACGGACAATTTCTCTCGGTGGTCCGATTTTAATGTAGATTTGACCTTGGTCAGAATCGTATCCTTCGGGTTTACTTGTAGTCGAGTATTGGTCAAAAGCGTAATCAATTCTACGATAGTATTCGCTCATTAATTCATTTTTAGCGGTTGTCGGGATAGGATCTTTTGATTCCCAAAATGAATTAAACCAAGTTAGTTTTTCTTCTTGATTTTTCTTTAAAACATCTTCAATCATCTTCTCGGGCATTATATAACGCAGCATTTCTATAGCAACATCGAGTTGTAATAGGCTGGTCGGCATATCCTGCCAGTAGGTCTCGAAATTCAATGAATAAATCACTTGGTCATTCGATTTTAGCTCTAAATTATACCCCTTATTCTCTAAAATTTCTGTCTCAAGTTCAACCAGGTAGAATTGTGTATGAAATATCGAAGTACTCTCAAGGAGTTGGTTGCTTAAAGGTAGGCTCACCTCAAAGAAGGGTAGTTCCGAGCGTTGAATAGTTTTCGTACCTAAGACAGACCTGGGTGTTGATTTTGTGGAAATAACTAAGTCAAAACTGGATAAGGAATCCAGTGCAAAAATTGGAATTCCAAGGTAGGATTTTTCGCTAAAAATTACCCGGTTGGTTGAGCCAATCCATGTAGCAATGGTTGTTTTGTCCTTTGTCAAAAAAGCTATGTTAGCATTGGTAGTGCTGTCTTCTGAGGCATTAAACAAGTAAAGGGGAAGTTGAGTTTTAGGGGGATACAATTGCAACCCAATTTCTCGGAGAATTTCTTTAGGAATATATTGTTTGAATGTGGTGCTCTTAGAATCTGAGTTTCTAGTTCTCCGCCTGTTTGGATTGAGCCGTTCAAGTTTTTTTGAATCGATTTGTATTCCGGTAATCGCAGGCCACCCCTTTAAATAGGTATAATCCATGTGAATGGTGTACTCATCTAAAGGTAGTGATAGTGTCGTTAGCACCTGGGTAAACTCGTTGGGGTCTAGGGTTTGGTCATACTGATTGACAATGACCGTGTCTCCAATAAAAATTCTTTCAGCCAATTCTCTAGAATTCTCGTCTTCATAAAACCCTTTGTAGATTTCTACGTTTAATTGATAGCGAGCCGCATAGCTACTATCCGCCTGTCTTTCAAAGGATAACTGTTGATGGGGTATAGATAAGAAAACGGTTAAAAGAGCAGAATCGTTTTTTGCTTGAACCCATTGAAAATCTACATCAAAACCTTTCTGAATCTTACTTTGTGCCAAATATCGATAGGAATCAATTGCTTGAGCCTTTACATCTGGTACATTGGTAAGACCTAGAAATAAAACGAACAGGAATTTTGATCCATAACCAAGCAGTTTGGTAAGACCTCTTTTGGGCTTATCACTACTTGGTTTCTTCATATATAAACGCGTTTTGACGGGTTGATTGTTAGTGGATTTCAATTTTATCAAGTATAGAGTTAAACGTGCTGCTTGGGCGCATAGCTACATCTAGAACACTTTTTTCCATGAAATAGTACCCTTTAATGTCTTGCTTTTGACCTTGTACATCGATTAATTCAGAGACAATGGTTTCTTCTTTTTCCTTTAGTTCCTGGTGTATATTAGCAAACATAGAGGCCAAAGCAGTGTCTGTTTTTTGTTTAGCTAATTCCTCAATCCAATACATAGCTAAATAAAAGTGACTACCACGGTTGTCAATGCCACCTAGCTTACGTGTTGGGGACTTGTTTTCGCGAAGAAAGGTGCTATTAGCAATATGTAAACTTTCAGATAGAATCAAAGCACGTTCATTGGAAAACGTTTTGGCTAAATGGGCTAACGATTCTGCTAACGCTAGAAATTCACCTAATGAATCCCAACGTAAATAATTTTCTTTTTTAAATTGTTGTACGTGCTTTGGAGCTGATCCACCGGCACCGGTTTCAAATAACCCACCGCCATTCATCAGAGGAACAATAGAAAGCATTTTTGCACTTGTTCCTAGTTCAAGAATAGGGAAGAGGTCAGTTAGGTAATCTCGTAACACATTTCCAGTTACTGAAATAGTATCAAGACCCTGACGAAGTCGCTTAAGCGTGTATGCAGTTGCTTGACTAGGGGACAGAATGCTCAATTCAAGACCTGTAGTATCATGCTTTTTGAGGTATGTACGGAACTTATTAATTAGTTGCCCGTCATGTGCTCGTTCTTCATTTAACCAGAATACAGCAGGAGTGTTGGAATCTTTAGAACGATTTACAGCCAACTGGACCCAGTTTTGGATGGCGGCATCTTTAACCAAGCAAGCTCTCCATATATCACCCTTTTCAACCTGATGTTCCATCATTACCTGGCCATCGTCAGTAACCACTCGAACGGTACCCGATTGATGAATCTCAAAGGTATTATCATGAGAGCCATATTCTTCTGCTTTCTGGGCCATTAATCCCACGTTTGGCACACTTCCCATAGTAGATGGGTTGAAGGCACCGTGTCGCTTACAATCCTCTATCACTTCATGGTAAACGGACGCATAACTGCTATCGGGTATAACCGCTAAGGTATCTTGGGTTTCCCCATTTTTATCCCACATTTTTCCAGATGTACGAATCATTGCAGGCATAGAGGCATCAATGATTACATCACTAGGAACATGTAGATTGGTAATACCATTATCAGAATCCACCATGGCTACATCAGGGCCATGCTCAAGAGCTTTTTCGAGGGCCTCTTGCAGATTCTCTTGTTCCGATGACGACAGTTTATTAAGATTGTTATATAAATCACCTAATCCATTGTTGGAATTGAAATTAATCTTATCAAGTAGTACTGAATGATCTTGGAATACTTCGTTGAAAAAAACCTCTACAGCATGTCCAAAAATAATGGGGTCAGAAACCTTCATCATAGTGGCTTTCATGTGGATAGAGAACAACACATTTTGTTCTTTTGCTGCTTGAATTTGTTCCCTTAAAAAAGTTCTTAGTGCGTTTACACTCATGAAGGTTCCATCCAGAATGTCACCCTTTTGAACAGGGGTTCTAGGCGTAAGTACGGTAACCTCCATGTCCTCATTCACATGTTCAATACGGAAATTTCCATCTTCTAAAACAGTCACTGATTTTTCGTTATGAGCAAAATCATCATTGGTCATAGTAGCTACAGAGGTTTTCGAATCACTGGACCATTCACCCATTCTATGAGGGTTATTCTGTGCATATTCTTTGACCGCTTTTGGTGCACGTCTATCAGAATTACCTTCGCGTAACACAGGATTTACCGCACTTCCTTTGACACGGTCGTATCTGTTTTTTATATCCAATTCTTCTGGTGAGTTCGCAATGGTAGGGTAGTCAGGTATAGCGAAACCAGCCTCTTGGAGCTCTTTTATAGTCGCCAAAAGTTGAGGGATAGAGGCGCTGATGTTGGGTAACTTGATTATGTTAGCTTCAGGTGTCTTTGCTAGCTCACCCAATTCAGCTAGGTCATCACTAACCACCTGTTCTGGTGTAACACATTCTGGGAATTGAGAAAGAACTCTAGCTGCTAGGGAAATGTCTCGGAGTTCTAGTTCGACCTTAGCTGCTCTGGTTATGGCCTCTACGATAGGTAAAAAAGAGTGGGTCGCTAGGGCAGGAGCTTCATCTGTGTAAGTGTATATAATTTTTTCTTTGGTTGGTGCCATGCTCAACAGGTATTTTAGATCAAGCCAAGATATTCTTAAGGCTTTTTTAAATTGGTATAGTTAACACTATAAAATAGGAAATCTACCTATGGATTTCCTATTTTAGACAATAATTAAATAATAGAACATCGGGATTGGTTACTCGGTTACACAATTAGGCTCTAACACATTTCAGTGAATGAATTACACCCATTATTGGCAACCTTGGTTGAGGAATTCCTCAACGAGAGGAATAAGGTGCGAGATGCTACTTCTGTACCCTTAGATGTACCCTTAGATGTCACTCACATTCAACTAAGTCAGAATACCAAGCATTTGCTTCTACAAATAAATGCCCATCTTACCTATGATCATTTTGTAAGCTCTGTGCTTGAACATGAACTCAGAACGCCTCTAGCGGGCATAGTAAGTACCGTACAGCTTCTTCAAGCTCAACTCGAAGCACATGAAGCCGAGCTGCCTGATACGTTACAAAAGTGGTGCGATCGATTAGAAAAGTTAAGTACTCGTATGGAGTTCTTGTTAGAGAATATGAAGCAATTACATAACAACAATTATTCATCGGCATCTGCGGGAAAGCAAACCAGGAAATTAACAAATTGGTTAATAAATGAACGAAAAAGCCTTGGTGAGTTAATTAAAAGCTCACAAATACTCGATTTGAAGCTTCAAATGCTGGATGAGTCATTTGAGTATACCACAGACTATCATTTGCTGAGTATCATATTAGGCACTTTAGTTGAGAATGCTTCTAAGTATTCACCAGATAAAGCTAGAATGGACATCTTACTTGAGCAGAGCCAAGAAATCCTTCGATTAAAAGTAATTGATAACGGGGTGGGTTTAGGGGCTAATTCATCTGTACACTTAATAAAAGCATTCCAGCGTGGGCAAGAGGTAGAACACATTGAGGGTAGCGGCCTAGGCTTGAGCATAGCGCATGCCGCTGCTCAACGAATCCAAGCTCAATTAGTACTATACGATAATGAAAATGCGCCAGGAACCACTGCTGAATTAATACTTTCCAATAATGATATATGTCAAAAGACACTGTTTTAGTAGTTGAGGATGATCAATTGCTTCGCGAGGTGATTGAAGACCTATTACATATTCACAAAATCAAGGTCAAAACCGTCGGAGATAGTTCAGAGGCCAATGATTGGCTAGAAGAGTATATTCCAGGTTTGATTATTTGTGATTTGTTCTTACCGACGGTTTCGGGCATCCAATGGCTTAATTCAGTATCGGAAGGTTTGGTTGCCAATAAAAGCTCAATTATTTTACTGAGTGCCGATCATGAACGGACTCATGAGATGCTTGTGGGTAGTCCTATCCAGTCATTAGTGAAGCATCAGCTAAAGAAGCCTTTTAAAAATGATGAATTGGTCCGTTTAATTCGTTTTTTTCGACCGAATAGCTAGTTTATCTGCTCAGATAAATACCTTAGTAGATCATAGCGTATACACACGAACTAGAGGTTTATTAGATTCGAAAAAAAAGCTCTTTTGTTTAATTGATCATCCTTTGCTGCTAATGCTGAAATTTGACTCTGTATTCGGTATTATTCAATTAGAATAAAAAGAAGTAAGCTATGATGAAACCCATGTTTGGTCATCGACCAAAACCCAAGCAGTTCGATTTACCTTTGAGGTATTATAATCCAGAAGAAGATGAAAAAGAAAACAGGAAAAAGCGCATAAAATTCCAGACTCATAATCGTGTACAGCCGAGGCAGTTTGTTCGGGTATTCTTTCTGTTCATTTTGCTATCACTAGTCGTTTATCTTATTGGTGTTTTATGAGCAAGGTGAAAGAACCTGAGAGTTACATTCGCTTATTACCAGACACCATTATCGATAAAATTGCGGCTGGAGAGGTTATTCAACGTCCGGCCTCTGTGGTCAAGGAATTACTGGATAATGCTATTGATGCCGGTGCTGATCATATTCAACTGGTCATTGAGCAATCTGGCAGAACCCTCATTCAAGTAACCGATAATGGCTGTGGAATGAGCGAAGTTGACCTAGAGCGTTGCTTTACAAGGCATGCTACTTCGAAAATTCAAGGAATAGATGATCTATATGCAATCCGTACGATGGGATTTAGAGGAGAAGCTATGTCCTCGATTTCGGCGATATCTCAAGTGGATGCCAAATCAAAGTTGCATAATCAGGATGCTGGTTGGTCTATACGGTTACATGGTGGAGAGATTCAACAAAAAAGTCCCGTTGCTACCACCAATGGGACTCAAGTAACTGTACGCAATTTATTTTTTAATGTACCCGCCCGGAGACAATTTTTAAAAACGGATGCAACTGAATTCCGGCATATCCTAAAAACCGTTCAACATGCAGCAATTAGTCATCCGAAAATTTCCTTCACCTTTGTCTCAGATGCTGATACCGTATACCAACTACCTTCTCAATCCTTAGAAGATCGCATTGTAGGTATGTTTGGGAAACGTTATAAAGCTAGCTTAATTCCTTTTAGTGAACAAACTAGCTACGTTACTGTTCACGGTGTTGCTGGAGATCCAAAGTTGAGCAAGAAATCACGCGGAGAACAGTTTTTATTTGTTAATGGCCGCCCATTCCAGCATCGCTACCTTATGCATGTTTTATTAAGTTTATACAATAACTGGACGCATGCAAACGAGTATCCTTTCTTTATCCTATTTATCGAAATAGAACCCGACAAAATTGACATAAATGTTCATCCTGCGAAGTCGGAAATTAAATTTGAAGACGAGCGTTCAGTCATTCAGTTAAGCCTTTCTGTAATGAAAAGAGCGTTAAATGAACACCTTCACGTTCCAATTATACCCAGTGGGTCGGCATTAGAGGGTACCGGATTTAACTCTGAACAAAACCAAGCAATCGTAGATGAGCAGCATCCTTTTGGTACAAAAGCTAAGGGATTAAACTTTTTAAACGCAGCCAAATCAACTACTAAGATCGATACACATGGTGGTGAAATTGCACGCCAACTTTATGCAAATGAACCTTGGGAGCAGAACAGTCAAACAACGCTAGTAGAAGGGGATGAAGATCGATTTACGAATGGGTTTTATTGGCAGCTACATTCTAGCTATATCGTCACACAAACACGTACTGGCTTGTGTTTAATTGATCAATACTATGCTCATAAGCGAATATTGTTTGATAAAACGTTGAAAGCAGCTGATTTAGCTCTTCCAAGCACACAGCAATTACTATTTTCACAACAAATAGATTTGTCAGCGAGTGATTATGCCTTACTTAAAGAGATACACCCACTCATCCAAAAAATTGGTTTTTCAGTAAGTTTGTTAAGTGGTTATTCGATTTTGATTGATGGGGTACCTTCAGATATTACCAAAGGAGATGAAGCTCGTATGATTACCGATTTGTTACAAACCTACCGCGAACTCGATAAAGTGGTTAGTTTTGATGCCAGAGAGCGTTTAGCCTTAGCTTTTGCCACTAGAGCTGCTATACAAAAAGGTCGAAAACTAGAACAAGAGCAAATGGAAGCACTGGTGGATGAATTATTTGCTTGTGAAGAACCCTATTATGATCCTTTAAAACACCCAACTATTTTGTTTATGTCGATGAGTGAAATTCAACAGAGGTTCCGTTAATGAATGTCTTAGCCGTTGAGCCCTATTACAGTGGATCCCATCGCGCTTTTCTTAAAGGTCTAGCTAGGCATTCCGCCCATGAAATCATCCCTGTCAAACTTAATTATAAAGGATGGAAATGGCGTATGCATGGGGATTCCGTGACTCTTGCTGAAATGACGAAGAATATCCCTGATGACATTGACCTGTTGCTTAGCAGTAGCATGATGAATCTGCCGGCTTTCATTGCGCTAACGAATCCTCGGTTTGCGCACACCCCGAAGATTATGTACATGCATGATAATCAGTTCACCCGACCCATTCCCAATGGTGAACAGCGAGATTTGACCTATTGCTATATTAACTATCTGAGTATGTTGGTGGCCGATAAACTAATATTTTCGTCCCAATTTCATTTAGAAGATTTATTACAGGCTCTCCCGGGATTTCTAGATCATTTTCCAGGCGATAAACATTACGTAACGGTAGATGAAATACGGGCTAAAAGTGTGGTTTTATATCCTGGTTTAGATCTAAGCTATTTTAATAATCATCCAGATACCCGTGCAAAGAATGCGCGCCCTGTTATAGTGTGGAATCAGCGTTGGCAGTTTGACCGTAACCCTGCCATGTTTTTTAGGGTGCTAAACAGACTAAATGATATTGATATTGCTTTTGATCTTATTTTAGCTGGAGATAGTAAGCATGATAAACCAGAGGAATTCACAAAAGCTTGGCAACGATTTGGTGATCAAATTCGCCATTTTGGTTATGTGGATGATAAAGAGAGTTACAGTAAGTTACTTCACTCTGGTGATATTGTAGTTTCTACGGCGAGCTATGAATTTTTCTGCGTGTCCATTATGGAGGCCATTTATTGCGGATGCCATCCATTGGTTCCCTCAACATTGCATTATCCGGAGCTCATACCTGAGAGTTTACACAACCCATTGTTACATTCAAAAGTATTGTATGAAGATGAAGATGAGTTGTTCTATTTGCTAAAAAATTTATTAACTAATAAATCCAAAGCATTACCTAAGAATAGCTTACAATCAATCAATAAGCATTTAGATTGGAGGGTTAGATCTCTTGAATTTGACGCTCTATTCGAAGAAGTAGTGAACAGTTAGACTACTAAAATGGTGCTTCATCGTCCGATGGCATTGGACTATTTGGAATCATGGCATCCTCCCCAGGATTGTGAGCAGAAAAATCACCCGAGGATGAAAGCAGGTTATCCTCCAGTGGAACACCAACAAAATCACCTTTGGCATCATTAACGGTTAAATTTTCAAATCGGGCGTAGTCTTTCACAAAATAAAGCATCTTTGATCCTACGGGGCCGTTCCTCTGCTTACCAATGATAACCTCTGCCATACCAGCGGTAGATTGGCCTTCATTTGTGGTTGTTATGCCATAATATTCCGGGCGATACAAAAACATTACCACATCAGCATCTTGTTCAATGGAGCCAGACTCCCTAAGATCACTTAATTGGGGCCTTTTGTCGCCACCTCGCTGCTCAACTGCCCGTGAGAGCTGCGAGAGTGCGATAACGGGAACATCAAGTTCTTTAGCCAATGATTTTAACCCTCTTGAAATAGAGGCGATTTCCTGCTCACGATTTCCATTTTCTCGACTAGATCCCTGCATGAGCTGTAGATAATCTATTATGATTAACCCAATATCATGTTCTGACTTTAATCTACGAGCCTTGGTTCTAAGTTCCATTAGCGTTATGGCAGGGGTATCATCAATAAAAATTTGAGAGGCAAAAAGTCTACCTGCCGCTTCAATTAGGTCTTTAAAGTGTTCATCATTCAGCGTACCCTTTCTAGCCTCATCAGCTCTTACCCGCGCTTCCATTGTTAACAGACGTTGAACTAGAGATTGATTTGACATCTCAAGGGAAAATATAGCCACATTCGTTTTCAGACTCTCATCAGGGTGCATGGCTGCATTTCGGGCAGCAGTCAGTACAAAAGCCGTTTTACCCATTGAGGGTCGAGCAGCAATGATGACGAGATCGCCTTTCTGCCAACCCGCTGTCATCTGATCTACCTGTAACCCAGAAGGCACACCGGTTATACCATACTTTTTGCCTCTCATATCTTCTAAGTAGGCAAGTGTATCTTTTAATACATCTGCTACAGGCTTAGCACTACTTTTACTTTTTTGATTAGCTAAATCGAAAATTCTTTGCTCAGCATCGTCTAAGACATCATACGCATCTGAACTGGAGTCATAGGATTCAGTGATAACCTCAGTGCAGTTTTTAATTAGGTTTCGTTTAATTGCTTTCTCAGTGATAATCTGAGCATGATACTCAATATTGGCCGATGAACTGACCATCCTTGTGAGGTCTGAGAGATAGGAGGGACCTCCAACTGCATCGAGCAGATTTTGGTCTTTTAGTTCGTTTTCTACCGTCAATAAATCTAATGGATTATCCCTCTCATAGAGTCGTGAAAGTGTTTGAAAGATATGTTGATGCGAATGCTGATAGAAATCTTCCATTTTCAGCATTTGAAGAGCTATGGTAGCCGCTCCATGTTCTATTAGCATAGCGCCAAGTACTGCTTGCTCTATTTCTACCGCTTGGGGTGGGACACGTCCCTGTAAGGTTTCTTTGCTGTTCTCCACGTAAAATTTTTTCCTTTGAACCAATTCAATTAGTACTCCACAATGTAATGAAAGTTTCGAGTAACTTTAAAAATTGGATGGAATTTTTTGGACGTGCTCCCAAGTTTCACGTTTAAGTGACTTGTTTTGCAACAAAGCATTAATGCTGTGTGTAATTAGACAATTAATGCGCTCTATTTCAAACAATTCGCCCATTTTTACAGTGCCTTGCATAGATTCATCTTGAAAAGTAGAACTATTCAGTATAGGGGCTGAGGTTTCATCAAAGACGAGTATAAAGCTAGGTCTCGTATGCCTAATGGCATCTAGTAAACGTGCAGTGATCTTTGATGGTAACTCTTCATTAGATAATGTGTCCGAGTTAACCGCGGTAGAATGGACTCGTTCATCAGGTACATCCAGGGCGTGTATGCGTCTTTTTTTATGATCCAAACCTACCGCTTTCAATAAATTTTTAATGAGTAAACTAGCTTCTGAGTCTTCTGTATCACTGCTTTTAGCTATATGATAGGCATCTTGTTTGGTAACTACGATGAGTAGGTCGATCTTCTCAGTAATTGGGCTTGCATTTCTCTTTTTTGATACAACGTGATCTGTAGGGCTTTGTGTGTGTACTACATGATCTGTAGGTGTATCATTGGTAGTCGGATCTTGAGCTACTGAGTTATTTTTTTCTAACTCGTGTATATGTCGCTGCAGCTTTTTTATCGGAATTGGAGCTAGGTAGCTGGATTGTTCGTCTAAAAATGTAGCTAGTTCTTTTTCAAGTATCTCACTATTCATTAACCAGAGACTCCATTACACTAAGTTCGTGCATAATTTCATGTTTAATTTCTTCTTCGTAATGACCATGGTTAGTATAATTCTTCAATGGTATAGAAACCAAACTGTTTTCTAACGATGGGTGATAGGGGACACCTACACGTATATAATTATCCGTCCATCCCATTAGTAACCCGTCTTTCGAGTTCGTTTCAAAAAGAACAGGACGTGTAGTCTGCTTAAACTGCTTGTTGAATGTATGACGTTTTTTTTCTGATAAAAGGCGATATATAGCCGTCCTTCGTTTTCGCTCAGTTTTAGGTACTATAGGTGAAAGTTTCAGTGCATGGGTATCCGGCCGTTCTGAGTAAGTGAAAACATGTAAGTAGCTTACATCAAGATCGTTTAAGAAATGGACTGATTCCTCAAACAACTCCGTAGTCTCACCAGGGTGACCGGTAATTATATCTACCCCTATACAAGCATCAGGAATATGCGCTCGAATATACTCAACTCTGCTACGATATAAATGGGAATCGTACCTACGCTTCATTAGTCTAAGCACAGTATCTGAACCAGATTGTAAGGGCATGTGAAAATGAGGCTGAAGCGTATTAGATGAGGCTACTAAATCGATGATTTCAGGATGCAACAAATTGGGCTCAATAGAGGAAATACGAAGTCTATTCAATCCCTCAATTTCGTGAAGTTCGGTCAGTAGGTCTAAAAATGAATCTTCTCGGCCATGACCAAAATCGCCTGTATTGACCCCAGTTAGAATGATTTCTTTAAATCCATCCTCGATCAAACGTTTGGCATGGAGAATTACCGACTCAATAGAAGGGCTTCGGCTTATTCCTCGAGCCAGTGGTATGGTACAAAACGAGCATTTATAGTTGCACCCATCCTGTACCTTCAAAAATGCTCTAGTTCGATCATCAGAGGAAAAGGCATGATGAAATTCAGCTGCCTCGTTTACATCTTTTCGATGAATAATTGTTTTCTCTTGTTTAACAAAATCATCGAATAAATGAAGCAATTCAAATTTTTCCTTCGCTCCTAATACCACATCAACACCTTCAATAGATGCAATTTCCTCTGGTTTTAGTTGGGCATAACAACCAACTACCGCTACAAAGGCATCAGGATTGGTTCTTCTGGCGCGACGAACCGTTTTTCTACAGGTGCTGTTCGCATCTAAGGTTACCGAGCAGGTATTAATAATGTATATATCTGCCGGCTCTTGAAACTCTTTTTCGATATACCCTGCTTCAAGAAAGTCTCTTCTCATCGAAGAGGTTTCTGAGAAATTGAGCTTACACCCCAGGGTTTCAAATGCTACCGTTTTCAACATAGCATTAAGATAAAAATAATATTTACTAGCTGCTATGATAGGCTACCTAGCGTCGCATCAAAGCCCCAGTTTTGTTCAAAAGTCCGAAAATTAATTGTATAAAAGAGAAATATCCCGCACTTTACTTTTCATTGTTAATGTACATACTTAGGAATTTATGAATCAAAACAGCACAAACAGCAGACGACTTTTCTTACAACAACTTGGGGTTGTTGGAGCGGGTTTGGTTGGCTTACCTTATCTGACAACGGGTTGTAACTCTCAGAGTAAATCTTCTAAACAGGTTTCAATGCCCGTTAACAATCTGGTCAAGGACATTGGAGTGCAAATATACTCAGTGAGAAATGAACTCAACCAAGATCTAGAAGGAACCATATCAGCTATTGCAAATCTGGGTTATTCATGTATTGAAGCCTACGATCTAGGTCTTGATGGGAAATTCTTTGGCCAGTATACCCCTGAGGATTTCAATGCTATTGTGACCGATACAGGAATGTACATTGCTTCGGTGCACACAGGATATTTTACTCATGAGCAAGCCGATATTTTTATCAACGCTGCCTTAGCAATGAACACGAAGCATATCGTGATACCTTATTTAGATGAGGGGATGAGAGGAGATTATGGAGCCGTTGCTGAAAATTTAAATAGAGTAGGTGAACTAAGTACATCTGCTGGATTACGTTTTGGTTATCATAATCATGATTTCGAGTTCTTATTAACCTCCGATGAAAGAGTTCCGATGGAAATACTGATAAATGAAACCGATGCAGACAAAGTATCCTTTCAGGCTGATTTGTATTGGGTTCGTAAGGCAGGTATTGATCCCTTAGAATTTGTTCAAAAATACCCTGGACGTTTCATGTCCTATCACGTGAAGGATGCGAATAGCAGTCTAGATCAAACAACGGTAGGTGAGGGTATTATTCCTTTTCCCGAAATTTTTGCATTAAATGAGACATCTGGAGTTGATTATCTATTTGTAGAAGATGAACGTACAGAAACGCCTATCCAAAATATTAGAGCTGCTTTAAGCTATCTCAATACTCTGTAAAATTGGAAGAGTTAATACGATTACAAGAAGAAATAACCTATCTGTCACAATTTATCAATGAAGACCGTCTAAGTCGGATCGATGAAGTACTTGGTTCTAGAACTAAGCATCTAACCGTTGTTCTAGAAGATATACACAAAGCCCACAATGCCAATGCTGTTTTACGTAGTTGTGATGGGTTTGGTGTTCAAGATGTACACATCATTGAAAATAAAAATCGGTTTGAATCTAGCTCAACCACCTCGCTTGGGAGTCATAAATGGGTGACTTTGCATAAGTATTCTACTCATGAATCTAATGTATTGCAGTGTTTTGAAACGTTGAAAAGTAATAACTACACCATATTAGCTACCTCTCCACACCATGGAAATACTCATATTTCAGAAGTAGATGTAGGTCAGAAAACTGCGTTGGTATTCGGAACCGAATTAGATGGGGTAAGTGCCGAGGTACTGCAGTTGGCTGATGGCCTTGTGAGTATTCCTATGTTCGGCTTTGTAGAGAGTTATAATTTATCGGTTAGTGCCGCAATCTGCCTGTACAGTTTACGAACAAAGCTTATGCATTTACCCAAAAGTGAATGGCAACTAAGCCAGCTGGAATGCTTAGAACTGAGAAAAGACTGGATGATAAAATCCATTCAGCATGGTAAACGAATTTGGCAAAGATATCTTAAGCAAAAACAAAGTCAGGATTAAGTGCCCTAATCATACATATTAGCCTCTCAAATTACAGAGGTGTTAGAGTAGGGAATAAGGGTCTTGTACTAAGAGTTTAGCGGGCTAGGCGTACTTCAGCGTCCGCAACACCAAATGCATATGCTGCCATGGTCGCCACACATTCGTTGAAATCCTCATGATTTAGCTTGTCAAAGGTATCAGCAGCAGAATGGTGATACCAGAAATATTTTTCTGCATCTACGTTTAGTCCCATGCCTGGTACGCCTTTGTTCATGAGCGGGCCTATATCGGCACCACCGCCACCTTTTCTAAGTTCTGCGGCATCTATCTCAACAAGTTGCTGAGCAATTTCACTTAATTGTTTGTAGGCTTGTTCATTGCCGGAAAATCCAAAACCAATAGGATCAAATACACCAGCGTCTGACTCCATGGCTAAAAGATGATTTTGGATAGATTGCTCTTCTTTTTCAGCCCACTCTGCATAGTGATTGGCCCCACGTAAACCATTTTCTTCATTGGTCCAAAGAACCACTCTAATGGTTCTTTTTGGGCGATTACCTGATTCAATAATGAGTCTAGCTGCTTCCCATGCCGCCACACAACCACCACCATCATCCATTGCACCTTGACCAACATCCCATGAATCTATATGTCCACCGAGTACGATTAAATCATCGGGAAAATCTGAACCTTTGATTTCAGCTATAATATTATGTGAGATCGCATCCTCAAATTGCTCTGCTTCCATATATAGGCTTATCTCTATGGTTTCACCTCGATGTAGGAAACGTTCGATGAGTAAGGCATCTTCTACCGTAATAGCAGCATGCGGAATTTTTGGGATTCCATCTTCATAATACATCACCCCAGTATGAGGTGTTTGCATTGAATAAGATGCAACAGACGCTATTATACTTGCTATTGCTCCATGCTTAGCCGCTTCTATAGCTCCATTAACCCGATACTGGACGGTTTGCCCGTATGTACTAAATGGGACATTAAACAAAACAATCTTTCCAGGGACCGAATCTTTTTTAGATTCAAGATCTTCAAAAGAGTGAACCATGATGACTTCACCAGTGATGGGTTTGCCACCGGTTCCAATACTTCCACCTAAACCTAGCATAGGTAAGTTTTTTTGTATGGGGGCGTTCAACGTAGCATACTCACGCCCTCGTTCCCAATGAGGCACCATCACTTCTTGTTTCCAAACTCTATCAAATCCGTCCTCGGTCATTTCACCAACTATCCAATCTATTGCTTGCTCTAATTCTTCTGACCCACTCAATCTATGGCCATAGTAATCACTTAGGTGAGCGAGTCGATCAAAGCCAAGTGTTGATGAAAGTGCACGTTGAATAAGTATTGAGTTGGCATGTTTCGTTTTTGAGCTTAAAAATACAGTTGAATCGTTGGTTTGTGCTAGACTAGAAGAGCTTTGGAAAAACAGTAATCCAATTATGGGAACTATAATACGGACGTAAAAGAAAGAAGGGGTACTTATTGTCATTAGTATGACTTGTTATTGGATTCAGCGATTTGTTTGAATAAGAGGTACTCTTCTGGCGAAATATCTGCAAATAGGTATAACAGTGGATCGACGGGTTTGTCGTTAAAGTGTACCTCATAGTGAAGGTGTGGACCTTCGGTTAGGCCAGTATTCCCTGATTTTGCAATCACTTGGCCTCTTTTTACTTTTGCTCCAACTTTTATATCGTCTTCATAGACACTTAAATGCGCATACAGCGTTTTATAGCCAAACCCGTGATCTATAATCAATGTCCGTCCAAAGGTGCCGTATCGTTTCGCAAAAATGACTTCACCGTCTCCTGTAGCGTAGACATCTGATCCGATATCAGCCCTGAAGTCCAATCCATCGTGAGGGCGAACGTATCCAAGAACAGGATGTCGCCTCATCCCAAACCCACTTAATAAAATGCCGCTGCCTGGTTTAATGGCAGGGATATTTTTTAAAGCTACTCTATTTTCGTTGTATTGAGCTTTTATTTCTTCTAGACTAAGATCTTGAACATTTACCTGCCGTTCTAGTTCATCTATTTTTTGACTGGTCCACGATAATATCTCGAAAGCATTTTCGCTGTATATTTCGTAATTCTCATATAAATTTGATCCTCCAACACCGAGTAAAGCTTCCTCGTCCATTTCCTTATCTAAGCCCAATATGGATCGGTATATTTCGGCATCACGTTGACTCAACTCTTGAAGCTGTTGCTCTAAGCTTGTTAAAGATTGTTTGGTTTCCTCTAATCTTTCAAGAAGAATTTTATTTTCTGTGCTGAGGGCTAATTCGGATGGGGTACCTACAAAATTACTCAAAATAATCATCCCGATACTTGCCAGCGTAATTCCTGTCAAAATCCAAATAGATAGATTATATACCACTTGTTGATAGATATTATATTCTATCGGTATAAACTCACACGACTCTTTATCGTAGAAATAATGGTTGTGGATGTGCATATAAGGCTATTATTTAAAGTAAATTAGGGATATTTACTTAGATATCCAACGATAAGAGGCTCGTAAACGTTCTTAAAATCACTCTATATCGCCTTCGAAATATTCAATAGCTCGTTTCATGCTTGGGTTCATGCCTTTTGTTTTTTCAGCTATGGAAGATTTTATCCTTTCTTGAAAAGCTTCGGCAGCATCATAACCATAATGTTTAAGCAAATGATTCATGGCAATGACTTCAGCAATCACTGTTATGTTTTTACCTGGTGTTATGGGTAACTGTATGTAAGGGATTTCATTATCTAATATACTGACCTGATCATGATCCAAGCCCGTTCTGTTAATTTCACGGGCATCATCCCAAAGTGATAACTCAGTTACAATTTCCAATCTTTTTTGATAACGAACGGATCGAATACCAAACATTGACATGACATCGACAATACCCAATCCACGTATTTCCATGAAGTGCTTACTCATTGTAGTGGCAGAAGCCATAAGGACACTTCCTTTTTTGGTGATCATCACCACATCATCGGCCACTAAGCGGTGGCCTCGTTCCACTAAATCCAAAGCGACTTCACTTTTTCCTATACCAGATTTCCCAACAATGAGTATACCCACTCCATAGACATCTACCATTGCTCCATGTACCATAGTTTGTAAGGCAAACTGATCGTCTAAAAAATCTTTTAGTAATAACATGAAACGAGTGGTCTCATAAGGGGTAGTAAATATAGGAATACCCCGTTGAGTGGCATTTTCAAGCAATGCATTTGCTAATGTGTTCCCATTCGTTAGAAAAATAATAGGTAAGTCAAATTTGGTAATATTTCCAAAGGCCTCGAGTTGTTTGTCCTCGGGTAGTTTTTCAAGATAATCGGTTTCTGTATTGCCAATAATTTGTACCCGTTGCCAAGAAAATACATCTAAATAGCCCGTGAGAGCTAAGCCAGGTCGGTTTAACTCAGCTTCACGGACAAATTTATCACGGCATTTCTCTTCAGCCGCACAAGCAATAAGGTTTATGTTGACTCGTTTTCGCAGCTTTGTAATAAGCTCTTCGACGGTTAATTTTTCGTTTATTGGTATGGGTGAGTGGGTTGAAAAGGGCATATACCGATAGGTTAGGTAGTTTATTTACTAAGTAGAGATACTTAGTGTTGAAGTTTTTTTTCTTTGTAGCGTTTGAGTTGTCGTTTCATATTTTCCACTACATCGTGAACGGCTTTTTCATAGGTAGATTTGGCGCTTTTCGCCGTTAAGCTTTTTTGAGGAATATGTACAATGAGTTCTGCAGATTGTGGAAAATCAGGGTCTGGATGCTCTTCCATAACCAAAGAGCATGAGGTTATTCTACCAAACACCGTAGATAGTTTTTGTAGGTGTTCGTTAGCAAAATCCTTTAGTTGTTCGCTTGCTTCAAAGTGTCGGGATGTAATTGTTGTCTTCATAATATACTCCATTATGGTTAGGATTTCGCACGTGGGTGTGCTTGTTCGTAAATCGTACGTAAACGCTCAACGCTAGTATGGGTATATACCTGGGTTGAAGCGAGGCTGGAATGGCCCAAAAATTCCTTAATCATTCTAATATCGGCTCCGTTATCCAGTAGATGGGTTGCAAAGCTGTGCCGAAGTACGTGAGGACTTTTTTGTGTTACCTCAGAAAATTGCTCGAGAGCTTTATGAACAATACGGTATACATGTTTGGGATACATGCGTTGACCAGAAGGTGCTAAGAAAAGAGGAGTTTCATTTTTCTTGAGATCAGTAGTAGCGATTAGACTATCGGCGGTAGGTTGTTTTCTTTGATATATATATTGTCGAAGCATAGAATTTACCGACGTGCTAATAGGAATAATTCTTTCTTTGTTCCCTTTACCACGAACCTTAATCCATGCTTGGTTTAGCTGTACGTCTTGTGTGTTAAGTCCACACAATTCACTTACTCGCACCCCAGAACTATAAAAAAGTTCGAGAATAACGGAATCTTGAAAGGATCCAATAGGATTTTCTTCATTACGATAGCCATCGAGCATACGTTGTATATCAGGAGCGGGGACTGTTTTAGGAAGTGTGCGATTTTTTTTTGGAATGACAAGTAGATGTGCCGGGTTCTTATGAATCCAATTATGCTTAAACGCATACTTAAAGAAGGATCGTAGAGCCGCTACCTTTCTTGCTATGCTACTTTGAGCCAAACCTTGCTCAGCTAATTCACCGAGCCAGAGTCTGATGGCTAACCGGTCAACTTGGTCAATGGAATAATCTTCGGTATCAAAATGTCTGCAAAGAAAATCGAAAAACTGTCGAAGATCAGTGGTATAGGAACTTAGGGTGTGATCTGATGCATTTTTTTCCACTCTCAAAAAAGCCATAAATTTTTCTAAATATGCGCTCATCATGGTTTTATATGCATTAGAAGATTAAAAAATATATCTCAAATAGGGCGTCCTTTCCATTTGACTTTCCTACCACTTAATTTATTCCAAATTAAACGAATTGCAAGTGCTTGAAACCAAATCACGGAAAAAATATGAAGGAGTGAATACATTGGGTTCCAATCAAATAATCGGTCTAATGACAAGCGTTGAAGAGTGTATGTTAGCACACTTAATGAAGCAAATACTAAGGTAATTACCAGCTCAGAGAGTGTAGCATAGTCTACCCAGCAGGAAATTATTAGAATAATCACGGGTAGAATAAATACTAAAAGGTGCAATAAACCCATGAGCATAAAGGTGAATATATTCGGGAAGCCTTGTAAAAAATTCTTTCCGAATCCATCCCAGACTTCATTTGCAGAATGATACATCCTGCAAAAAATAGTTTGTTGGCCATGGTACATACCCATGGAATGATTGGATCTTTTTACCAATCGGGCTAAGGCCATATCTTCAACTACGTCATTTCGGACGGCGTAATGACCACCTATATTGAAATAGGTAGCCTTGTTAAATGCCATAAACTGACCATTTGCAGCGGTGAAAAGTTCTTTAAATCTGGAATGTAGAAAGCTAGGCAGCCATTTTGGTTTGCGATGTAAATATACAGCTGGAAACAACGTAAATAGCGAATAATAGACACTGGGAATGATCAATTGTTCGAAAAAACTGAGTAATTTTTGATGCGGCCAAACAGTTAACGCATCATAGGCGTATAATAACTGTGTAATTCTCTCCAAGGCTGTGGGGCTTAACCAGACATCTGCATCCTGAAAAACCATCAATTTAGTGGATACTTGTTCAGAGAGCTGATGACATGCCCAGTTTTTACCTAACCAATCTTCGGGTTTATCCTTGCCTTGAATTACCCTTATGTTCGGATATTTGAGCATATATTTGTCTAGAATATATTGTGTTCCATCGGTTGATTGATCATTTAGAATTAGTATGGAGATATTTTTCTTGGTTTGATCAAGCAAAGAGTCCAGAGTTTTTCTAAGGTTCTGCTCTTCGTTCCTACATGGAATACAAACACTTAGATCAGTATCGCAATTATTGATGGGATTATTGGTATCTTCATCACAAAGTTGTGGAATGCAGCTAATATGTTTACGGTTTCGTAAATAATTGAGTGATGTTCCTAGGTGAAAGAGCAGGGCAAAGCTCATTAGCACCATTAATAACTGGGATAACGTTGTTTCCATAATGGAAGGTAACGAACTCTTAAATAAACCACCTACAGTACCAACCTAAGATGTATATACGTTCTAAGCTATCATCTGAATTACCTCATAAAAAAGAAATTCCCGGGAGTTATGAGTGGTGGTATTTTGATGCAATGTCCGCAGATAAAAAATGGGCCATTGTAATTATTTTTTATGAAGGGAATCCTTTTTCCCCAGCTTATATCAAAGCACAAGAAGAAGCGAGAAGTTCAGCCACTCATTTACCCGGAGACTCCGCTGAAGCAGAGGAAATTGCGAGCTCATTCCCTGCAATAAGTGTTTCAGTGTATAATACCCAAAAAGCAGAATATTATAGTTTTTTGGAGTACGCACCCAATAGACTAAGCTCTCAAAATGAACCATTTTCAATATCGTTGGGCAGTAACATTTTTGAACGTAGAGTGTTGGATGAAAAAATAGAGTATGAGATTATACTTAACCAGATGTTAGATTCTCGTTATCAGCTAAGAGGAAGGATAAAGTTTGTGCATGAGCCCGAAAAAATGCAAAAATCTGCTGATTTTAATTCACTGTTGGAGGAACCAGAGCAAACAAATTTTCAACATGCCTGGAATTTAATACAACCCAGGGCAGGAGTTATGGGGAATTTAGTGCTCGATGGCCGATCCGATATGTATAACATAGCCTTTAATGGCTTGGGGTATCACGATCACAATGTGGGCTTTGAACCATTAAAAGACAGTTTTGAGGATTGGTATTGGGGACGAGTTCATTTTACTGACTATACCTTAGTGTATTACATAATGAATACTAGGGAAGGGTTGGACAAAAAAGCTTGGTTGTTTCCAGTGGAAAATGATAGTCCAGGACTTAGTATTCGAGAGATTGAACTTATGGATGAGGCGCCCAGTCGGCATGGATTACAAGCATTTCGACGTATAATGATGAAAGGTCCTGGGGTAGAATGTGAGGTGCTAACCAATCAAACTATTGACGATGGACCTTTTTATCAGCGCTATTTTTGTGAGGCAACTCTAATTACAGGTGAGACTAAGAGAATACAACGAGGCATCTCGGAGTACATATTGCCTAAACGTATTTACAACCGAAAGTATTGGTGGATGATTAATATGCGCCTAAGATATTTGTCCACAAAAGCCCACTGGGTGCAAAAATCACGCTTTCTTTACTCAAGAACTTGGTGATACCCTAAGCTGCATTAGTAATTTCAGGTACTCAACTTCGGAAAAACATACACCTTAAGACTCAATTAGCCCTGTGAAGACGCCTTTTAATATGTGCTAATTTTTTTTCAAGATGTGCAGCAGGATTCTCATCAGCCTTAAGCACTGAGCCAATATGTATGTGTAAATTGGGTTTGGATGACTTTGAATAATCTACATAAATAGCTATTGGCACAAGGTCAGTGGTATTAGCTTGGTTTCGTAACCATGTTAGACCTCGTTTAAACTCTAAGGGCCCTGAATGAACGGGAACTATTTCACCCTCAGGAAATAGATAGATGGAAGCATTGGGTGTTTGGAGATGATTCAATGCATACCGGAGACTGTAAATGGAGCTCCTAGGCTGATCTAAGTCAACAGAAAATACTCCTATTTTTGTGAAAAATGGATGTTTTTTTAGCTGTCTAATATCCATCATCCCGCGAGACTTCTGTCCAAAAAAACGGCGGTTAAGATAATGGGGTAGTAGGGCATCCCACCAATAATTATGGTTTAAATAATAAAGTGTAGATGTATGTTTAGATGGGCGGTATTTTATTTCAATATGTACCTCTTTAAATCGGCGTTTTAGCAAATAAGCCGTTACGTAGTAAAAAAACCACAAATAGAAGGGATGTTCTTTGGCAGGGATAAAGTTCACAAGAAAGAGTATTTTTGGTCTAATCTAATAAAACGAAGACCAAATTAGTGAAAAATCGACCAAAGCCATACCGAGTTATTACGGATAGTGAAGTTGAAAAGTATGCAGAAGAACATTCTACTACTGAAAGTGAAGTTGTTACCAAGCTGATCCACGGCTCTGATGAAGAACTTGACTACATTGATATGCTTAGTGGACCACTAGTGGGGAATTTATTGCAAATCTTAGTTCAACTATCAGGGGCTAAAAATTGCTTAGAAATTGGAACCTTTACAGGGTATAGTGCCATAAAAATGGCCGAAGTTATTCCGTCAGGTGGACGAATTGATACGATTGAGATGAATATCCGATATCAAAAAATTGCTCAAGAGAATTTTCAAAAGTTTGGATTTGATGACAGAATCCAACTTATTAAAGCTAATGCAAGAGAAGAAATAACTAAGTTAAACAAGATTTATGACCTCATATACTTAGATGCAGATAAGCTCTATTATCAACATTATTACGATCATTGCATCCCTATTTTAAAAAGCGGAGGAATCCTGATAGCCGATAATGTGCTTTGGAGCGCTCAAGTGTTAGCTCCCGAAGACCCTAAATCTCAAGCATTAGATGCGTTTAATAAGCAACTTAAAATTGATAATCGTGTTAGCCATGTACTGCTTCCATTACGAGATGGTTGTACCATCGTAAGAAAGAAGTAGTACTGTGTTTAGCCCTTTGTGTTGCTCGGACAGGTCTGTATACCAAATAAGGTATAGAGTGGGCAAAAGCTTATAAGGCTGGTTAATACAAAAATGGTGGCAAGTGAAAGTAAAACTATGCCTAGTGTGCCACTAATTACTTCTGTGAAGTATAATATAGCTATAATTACGCCAACCGATGTTCTACTTAATCGATCGATGTTACCCATGTTTTTGTCATGTTGAGCTCCTTTAATGTTTTTAATCAAACTCTTACTCATGTTTATTGGTAAGAATAGTGTTAGCTCTGTAGTAGCAGAATCTCTAAACGTGAAATTCTAATATGAATAGGTTGTTGTACCAAAGGTGGGAATCGAACCCACACTCCCGAAGGAACACGATTTTGAGTCGTGCGCGTCTACCAGTTTCGCCACTTTGGCTTGGTTACGAAAAATAAGAGCATTCTAGTTAAAATAATAGCTCTATTTGTAGCCATTTGGGTTTTCTTTTTGCCACTTCCAGCTATCCCTACACATCTCCACAATACCCCTGACAGCTTTCCAGTTTAATTCCCGCTCAGCTTTTGAAGAATCTGCAAAACAAGTAGCTACATCACCGGGTCTACGCGCACTAATTTCATAGGGAATAGGTTGACCTGTTGCTTGTTGAAATGCCTGAACCAATTCTAATACACTGGTGCCATTACCAGTTCCAAGATTATACACATGGGATCCGGTCAAATGAATTAAAGCATCTAAGGCTTTTACATGTCCCATCGCTAGGTCAACAACGTGAATATAATCACGCACCCCAGTTCCGTCAACAGTATCGTAATCATTTCCAAAAATAGACAGTTTTTCTCTACGGACAGCAGCTACTTGGGTTATGTAAGGCATTAAGTTGTTGGGGATTCCTTGCGGGTCCTCTCCAATTCTTCCTGAAGCATGCGCACCTACCGGATTAAAGTACCGTAACAAAGCAACGGAAGCTCCATCAAAGGTGGTAATCCAATCATTCAATATATACTCAATAAATAATTTGGTTCTGCCGTAAGGATTGGTTGCAGATAATGGCGCAGTTTCGGGTATTGGGTTGGATTCTGCTAATCCATAGACGGTCGCGGATGAGCTAAAAACGAGATGTTTAACAGAAAACGACTGCATAAGTTTGCAAAGTACAAGAGTGGACCTAATATTATTATCGTAGTATCTAATTGGTTGTTTCACCGATTCACCCACTGCTTTAAGTCCAGCAAAGTGAATGACCGCCTCTATAGAGTGCTCTGAAAATACTTTTGTTATCTCAGCTTCATTACTTAGGTCAACGGCATAGAAGGGGATATTCTTACCTGTTAGTTCTTCTACTCGCTGTAAAGACTCACTATGTGAGTTAACTAGGTTGTCTACTACCACGACCTTATGGCCTTGGTTCAGTAGCTCTATGCAGGTATGACTTCCAATATATCCGGCTCCACCGGTAACTAAAATGGTCATTCTTTCGGGTTGATGGTTACCGTTATTAGTGTACTCATTGCCTTAAAGTACGCACGTTTCTCAGTAAATGAAAAACCATTACTATACAAGCAAATTCGATTATTTCCCAGGTTTATGTGTAGCTGTAGTGGTTCCTGTCGGTACTCTCCAAATATCCCAATATTACGAGCTATGTTATGTTTTACCCCAAATTTCAATAGCCACCACATGGGTAAGAAAGGAATGGGTTTGTAATAGCTCTTGCCTTCGTTTAATTCAAGGGAAACCATATCATTCCAAGCTAACATGATTCCATACTGTCTGTTAGATTTATTGAACAGCACAAAAATACCATTTTCGTAGCGCTGAATGGTCGCTTTGGCATCCTCAGGAATATCCGTCGAAAGTGTGTTGGGAAGGGTTACATCTTCAATGAAATAGCCCCCCGATCCGGTAACAGTGAGCAATTTTCCGGGTTCTTTGAACGGATTCCCTAGATAAGCTTGAACAATATCTAGGTCATTTAACTCTTTTTCGGTACAAAACTGCATTATTCCAAAGGTTCTGTAATGCCATGTGCCTTTGGCCGCCCATACTCATCAACATGAACAAACACTATTTTTTCAATTGTGATAATCGTTTTTTCACTGAATTTGGTTCGAACCTCACACCGAACCGTGATAGAAGTAGTTCCAAACTTAACTGTTTCCATCCCAATTTCAATCACATCGCCCAATTCCCCAGAGTGAACAAAGTTTATCTCAGACATATATTTAGTGACAATGTTTTGTTTGCCCAATTGACATGCAACAAAAATAGCGGCTTCTTCATCTATCCAACTTAAGACCGCTCCACCGAACAAAGTGCCATTGTTATTCAAGTCTTGAGGTTTAATTATTTTTCTACTATAAAATTGCATAAAAAAATATATTTTGTTATATAATAAAGAGTAAATAAATACACGTACAAATTACGTGAAAATGCGTTATAAAACCCATTTCTTTTAGCATTTATGCTCAAATACATTGAATCTGCGAATCCATACGAGCTCATAGATTATCTCATCGAGGCCTATCCTGTTAGCAACCGTCCCTTTCTTGCACCATGGATTGTGGTTCCAAACAGAGAATTCCAAGAGTGGATAGATCGTGAAATTGCTAAGAAAGTGGGTAGTAGTCCTCATTTCAATTATGTCTTCCCTATTGAGTTTATTTGGAAATTATATCGGCTAATTGAGCCAGATTTACCCAAAAAATTACCCACTGATCTGCATGCTCTTAGTTTTAAAATTTTTGAACTACTCGCCAATAATGAACAGGTAAAATTATTGTTTGGCGATCTCCAGGATCAATCGCACCGTTTTGCATTAGCAGTTCAACTTGCAGATGTATTTGATCAATACATTAATGTCCGACCTCACATGCTTTTTGAGTGGGAAGATTCCCTTTCCGATTCCAACTTTGGTATCGACTCCGTATCCGCTGCAACAAAACATTCTGTTAGCCAATCAAATGTCCATCCGAATGCATCTCCGCATGCCCAAAACCTGGATATTTTAGATGGTAAAAAAACACCAGAACTCATTGGTTCGCCAAAAAGATTAGCAGGGTACATTCAGTTTCAAAAAGAACTTTGGCAGTCCTTGAACAGTGTATTTGACCGGGGTAATAATCTTCAATGGTCAAGAACACAGATTTATAAAGATTGGTTGAGACAGCTAAAAAACCCTGATATAGAGGAAAAACTACCTGCTGATATTTTCTTTGTTGGGGAAAGAGATTGGAATCGTTTGTTAGTGGAGAGTGTAGAGCTAATAAGCCGACATACGAATGTTCACGTGGTGAATTATCCCGAATTAGAAAACGATATTTCCCCTAAAACGCAACAAGATTTGAATAGAATGCTATCCGAGCCAAAACAAATAGGATTTAGTTTTGGGTCAAGACAGAATTTTATCTCGCATTTGGCTGAAAAATGGAGGGAAAACGGTGTATTTTCTCCTTACTTGCTTGCATTACGAAGGAACAGTACGCCCTCCCAAACAGCTAATGTTGTGCCTAAAGACCACTGGTTTAAATTATCGAACATACTATCTATACCTGGTTCTATACACGCTTGTCATTCCATAAAAAGGGAGGTAGAAGTATTAAAAGATGATTTATTGCATTTCCTAAATACCTCTGAAGCAATCGATTTAAGTGAAATTGGTATTTTGGTTCCCGATGTTGAAGCTTATTCGCCTATTATTAAACAGGTGTTTGCCCAAGAACCCATCCTACCTGTGTACCTGTTTGATGGGCAAGAACGTCCACTTCAAGATAGTTTTTTAGCCTTGCTAGATTTGGCGTATAACGACTGTAAAATGAGTGATTTAATGGACACACTCACCGATCCTAACATCATGGATCGTTATGGATTCGATGAATCCGAATTGGGTACGATTAGAGATTGGATAGTCAGTGACAACATACATTTTGGACTGGTTCATTCTCATAGGTATAGCTTATCAACGGCCTTAACATCATGGTGGAGAGGTTATTTTGTAGAACACCGAAGTTTTACACATCAACCCGAAATCTCTCCCTCTATAAGAGTAAGAAATTCCGATCAATTGTCTACTCTTTCCAAACTTCAAATGCTCTATGATGAAATGCTAGATTTAGTTGTTTCACCAGAAACCGAACGGCTCAATACGGAGTGGTTAGCGATCTTACAAGAGCATTTTGTTCGGATATTTAAAGATAGCGCCGGCTCAAATCCTCGCGGATATAACTGGGTCATTCACTGGTTTGAACAACTTTCAGAGGAACTAGCCTATGCGTCTACCTCTGTTAGCTATGAGGTGTTTATGGATTGGTTCCGTAGTGTACTTGTGCAAAAGCAGGATCATTCATCATCTTTTGGAACCGGTGTGTTAGTGAGTAGTTATATCCCAAACCGACTATTGCCATTTTCGTATACAGCCATGCTGGGCTTAAATGAACGTGAATTTCCTGGTAATCCGCAGCGTCCTGTGTTTGACCTCATCCATCAGCAGCCTTTAGAGGGAGAACGGCAGCGAAAAAAAGACACCTCTCGCTTGTTTATTGAGCGGTTGGCTCTCACTAAATCTCAGTATTTCTTGAGCTATATTGGCAGGGATGCACACACTAATTCCGAGAAAAATCCCTCCCCACTCATTACCCAGTTACGGTATCTACACAAAGGGACTGAATCCAATAAAAAAGGAAAAACTAT
>NTKP01000016.1 GCA_002457365.1 Rhodothermaeota bacterium MED-G12 | reverse complement strand
AGGTATGTCCGCCATTACAAAACTACGGTAATCCGAAAAACTCACCACGCCTAAATTTGGTTCTAGTGTGGTAAAGGGATAATCCGCAATTTTTGGTCTGGCCTCCGATAAAACCGATAATAAAGTGCTTTTACCTGCATTTGGGAAGCCTACCAAGCCCACATCAGCGATAAGTTTCAACTCCAACTCAATGGTTCGCTCTTCTCCCTCTTTACCTTCTTGGGCATAAGTAGGGCTTTGTCGGGTAGAACTTTTGAAGTGCCAATTTCCCAAACCTCCTCTTCCACCTTTCGCGATAATTAACTCTTGGCCTTCCTCGGTGATTTCACCCACTCGTTCTCTGGAATCTGCATCAAATGCAACGGTTCCTAATGGTACTTCCAAACGCGTATCCGCTCCTGAAGAGCCTGTCTTTCGACTTCCTGATCCATTATCCCCTTTATTAGATTTGATAAACTTTTTATATCGTAAATCCAGTAAGGTATTTAACTGATGTCTTCCCACTAACACTACATCTCCCCCCTTTCCTCCATCACCCCCGTCGGGCCCCCCTTTTGGGACATATTTCTCTCGCCTGAAGTGAGCAGAACCGTCTCCTCCTTTTCCAGCAGTGACATAAATTTTTGCGTAATCTGCGAATCTCATAATTATTCGGTGTTAGTGAGGTCTGAGCCTATGTTTATAGGTCTTTGTGGGGAGGCCTGCGTACGAAGCTAGTTGGAGCTAGGAAGCGCTAAAACCAAGCAGCTGAAAGAGTTCGGTTAGCTTGTTTTTCATCTCTTTACGAGATACAATAAAATCTAAAAATCCATGATCTAATAAGTATTCCGAGGTCTGAAATCCATCGGGTAGGTCACGACCAATGGTTTGGCGAATCACGCGTGGACCGGCAAAGCCAATTAAAGCCCCAGGCTCAGCTATATTAAAATCTCCTAGCATAGCATAGCTAGCTGTAACTCCTCCTGTCGTAGGATTGGTCATGTACGAAACATAAGGGATACCTGCCTCAGATAACTGTGCTAATTTAGCCGATGTTTTAGCCATTTGCATTAAACTTAGAACGCTCTCCATCATTCTGGCGCCCCCAGTTTGGGATATAATAATTAGGGGTATTTTTTTCTCTCGCGCATAATCGATGGCTACCCCTAGACGCTCACCTACTACAGACCCCATACTTCCACCTATAAAACTAAAATCCATACACCCCACCACTACGGAGATACCATTCATAGTTCCCGTACCAATTCGAACGGCGTCAGTGAGTCCCGTTTTTTCCTGAGTTTGTTCGAGACGGTCTTTGTATTTCTTTCTATCGGTGAAATCTAGTGGATCCGTTGGCAGAATGTCGGCTCCTAATTCGGTGTACCTTCCTTCAAATAGTAGGTCGAAATACTCTTTTGAGCCTATTCTAAAGTGATAATCGCTAACAGGATCCACATACAAGTGCTGCTCGAGTTCTCTTTTATGAATCATCTCACCGGTAGTTGGAACCTTTATCCAAACCCCTTCCGGCATTTCTTTAGGGGTGGCCGTTTGAATGTTGTTGTCTTTGCGTTTAAACCAAGCCATAATGTTCTGTACAATTTAATTGAGTAAAAATAGGGAATATTGGGGTCAATAGGGAATTAAAAGCATTCAGGCAATACCATCGTAGACAACACTGCTGCTGCTCAGTCCTTTAGTGTGGTTATAGAAGTATTATTGACCTGGTTATTCCCTAGGTAATAGGGTTCGAGCTTATCCATCAAAATAGAGCTTAGACCTGTTTGTGAGGGCAGATGCAGCAGCGTAAGGAGATTTCTTGCATGAAAAAACTGCGTTTGGTTTTCCTTTTCTTCTTGAAGGGGCTTAGACTCTCCCGCAATAAAATTAGCCCATCCTGACCCAACTATGAACGATGGTTCCTCAGCAGCTAATGCGGATTGTATCGTTGAATTCGCCACTCTTCTTGGATCTGCCAATGACATTAGCCCCGATTGCCCCAAAAAGAAGGGTTGGTAGTAACTAAACCCCCCACGAGCATCAATGACTGCATGAAGGATCGATTGATCCGCCTGAATCCCAGCATAGTTTGACCGAATGCAAGCCGGGTCAAGAATGTCCAACGAAAGCCGCTCCTCTTGTGCTTTAAAGACTGAGCAGGCAATACCAGCTAAGGTAGAAGCGGCCCAAACGTCCACATTTCGATTGAAAAGTACACCCCTGAGTGCGCTACCTGCAATTCTAAGACCTGTATAAGACCCAGGACCATTACTGATAATCACTTTCTGCAGCATACTAAGCCCCTGTTCAATCGATCCTGAGGCCTCTTCCAAAAGTTCACCAATGAACAGCACTAATTTCTTTGAATGCTCGGCACGTCCTTCGGTCCACCGATCAATGATGCGTCCAGATTTGGTTTGCAGGCTAACGGAACAAACCGATGAACTACTTTCAATAGCTAAAATCATAGGAGCGTGTGTTACTTTGCTGGCAATGGCTGAACAAAGGTCTCCGATTCTATCACAAACTGCCAATTGCCTCTATATTGAGACCATCTTCCAATAAACTCTATCGGTATGCTATCCGCTCTTTCTGTTTGATCCGCCACGGTTTGATGGATGAGCTGCTTTGCAAAATCACCAAAATTAAAAGCTGGAGCATAGACATCGATTTTAGTTCCCATGACCACGACTTTGCCATCTGTACCTAACTGGCCTTCGAGTTTAAAATACTGATCGTAGTAGCGCATATCACGGTATGCCGCACCGCTTTCAAAAGCTTGGGAATCCATCAGTTGTTCGGGGCGTGTGTACTCTACAGGAATGGCTTGCCACAAATGATCGTCGTTCGAACTGAAAGGGCCTTCAAAGGGCCCTTTAGCTTTTGTGATAAGCATCGATAAAGGTAAATGATCCGAATAGCCACTGCCTGTACCAAACGATGACCACCGCTTAGGCATGCCGGAGACAGAATACGTATTAAAGCCAAAATCATCGACGTTGAAACTTTGATCTACATAAGAAAGGCCTTGATTGTCGTACATTCCGTTGGATACAATGAGCTGCATAAGAGTACCCCAATACCCCCGATAGGTATCTGATCCACGCTGATCAATAGGCCACTCGTACCACAAATTATACCATAGGGGTTGCATTTTCTCAGCAGCATTGACCACTAAAGCTTCGTCTCCTTGTACCTGCAGGATATCCTGTAAGGCAGTTTCGGAAAATCCGTATCTTGTTTTTTGATTGTAGTCGGCATTAAAATCACCTGCGAGGACCAAATCGGCCATAGGATTTTCTTCAAAAAGTTGTGCAACCCGAGCCTTTAAGACCTTTGCGTTTCCAACACGTACCCTTTCCATTTCTTCGCTTCCAGCTCCCGATTTCCAATGATTCACAAAAACTCCTAGCTCATCTCCGTCCAAGTCTATCCACACCTCTAAAATGGGCCGCGCACGTTCGGTAGGGTGTACACGAGTTTTTTCGCGTAAAATGGGATACTTAGAATACACCACATTCTTCTGGACACTTTCAGGCTTGCCCGAAGCGCCGAGACTAGGCTCCCCTACCTCCAACTCATAAGGCCCTAACAGCGCATCCTGCATTCCTTTAAGCAGTAACCACTCAGAGGGTAGTTGCGCGATTTGTTCGTCAAACTCTTCGTTCAACATACGCTGTAGGGTGGTATACGCATACTGCCCTAAAAAATCAGCCGGGTCCGCAAATTCATGATCCCTTGGTGTGTGATCACTTTCCAATTCCACTAAGGTTACGATATCGGGCCCTGCACCGTCTTCATATGCCTTAAGCACCTCTATAATATGGCTTATTTTGGTGTATACATCCGCTGGTGAGTATTGCGAATTCCCTTGGCGATCGGTTGGTAGATAATCAGAATAAACAGCCACACCGTCTGCATCAAACAGATTTTCAACATTATACGTCACCAAGCTATAACTGGTTGATGCACTTTGAGCCCGTAGATTTGTACAGCTATTTTGAACGGTGAGTACGAGGAGCAGGACAAATGGTAAGGTAGTTTTTTTTGACGTAGAGGTGTTTAGGTTCACGAGTACTCAGTTTATTTTAACGTGTTTAGTTGTAACTGGCCTTTGTTCACAATAGCCACAGCACGGCCAGTCATATTCCTGTTTAAGTAAGGAGAATTATGGGATTTTGAGCGCACATTTTTATCATCAAACACCCACTGCTCATCGGTATTAAAGATGGTCAAATTGGCTAAGGATCCAGGCGCAATTTGGGGGACTTCCAAGCGTAAAATTTTCCGAGGTTGATCGCATAACTTATCAATCAACGATGTCAAGCTAAGATGGCCCGGAGCGAACAGTCGCTCATTGGTAATTGCCCAGGCTGTTTCTAGCCCGATTATACCATTAGGAGCATAGTTAAATTCAACCTCTTTTTCTTCAATGGCATGTGGGGCATGATCGGTACAAATCACATCGATAGTACCATCCTTTAATCCCTCTATCATGGCATCTACGTCGTGCTGCGTACGCAATGGCGGATGCATTTTTATATTGGTACTAAAGTTGGTTTTCTCGACCTCTTCATCGGTCAAATGGAAATGATGAGGGCATACCTCTGTAGTAACTGGAATCCCTTTGGCTTTGGCTTTTCGGACCAAATCAACCCCTTCTGCTGTACTGATGTGAGCTACATGAACATGGCCTCCGGTATATTCAGCAAGTAATATATCACGAGCTATCATGACTTCTTCCGCTATACCTGGGGTGCCATCTACTCCTAATCTCGTGGAAACAGCCCCCTCATTCATGTATCCAGGCCTGGATAAGCTTAGATCTTCTTCATGATTAATAATTGGAGCATCGAGCATAGAGGAATACTCTAAGGCTATTCGCATAACCTGTGCATCGTACACAGGATCTCCATCATCACTAAAAGCAACTGCACCACCCTTTTTCATATCTGCCATTTCGGCTATACTCTCCCCTTTTCTATGTTTGGTTACACATCCAATGGGATGTACATCTACCGGGGTTTCTTTAGCTTTGGATATAATGTATTCGACCACATCTCGCGTGTGTATGGGTGGGTTGGTATTCGGCATACAAGCGACTGCCGTAAATCCACCAAAAGCAGCAGCGGCACATCCTTGAACGATAGTTTCTTTATGCTCGTATCCTGGCTCACGCAAATGCACATGCATATCCATCCAACCAGGACTCACATAGGCCCCCTGAAAATCATGAACTTGCTCGCCATCTTGAGCACGTAATTTAGGTCCAATTTCAGCTATTAATCCATCCGTTATTCTAATATGCTGAGTTTGGTCATTTAAGGTAGTGGATGTTACAATTCGTAGATTTTTTAGCAGCATGTTCGTACCTAAGCAGGCTTAATGTAATGGGTAAGGGTAAATGAGCAATTAGATAGCGTAAATATACATAGAACAAAGCAAAGGATGTAGAAACATCTAAGAATTGCTATCTTACGACATGGATTTATTTGAAACACCACAGCAGAATATCCCAAAGGTTAGCGAACTTACCCAACGCATTAAAGTACTCTTAGAACAACATTTCACTAACATTAGCGTACTTGGTGAATTAAGCAATGTAAAGAAGAGCTCAAACGGACATATTTACTGCACATTAAAAGATTCCGAAGCCCAGCTACCTTGTGTTATGTGGAGAACCCAAGCTGAGCGGTACGCCTCCTTATTTGAAGATGGAAAAGAAGTCATTCTACGAGGGTCTATACAGGTCTACAAACCTCAAGGGAAATATCAGTTAATCATTGACGAGGTAGAAGCGGTTGGCGTGGGGAAACTGCAAATGGAATTTGAGCGACTTAAGAAAAAATTAGCTGCAGAAGGACTGTTCGATGCGAGCCACAAAAAATCACTCCCCCGTTTCCCCACCAAGATTGGTGTGGTAAGCTCGCGTACCACCGCCGCTTTTCAAGACATTATATCCACCCTATCTACCCGATGGCCACTGGCCGAAATATCGCTCTATCACGCCAGTGTGCAAGGCGAGAGAGCCACGGGAGAAATTTGTGAGGCCTTAGAGTTTTTAGGAAAATCCAATGACATTCAAGTCATCATTATAAGTAGAGGTGGTGGTTCACTCGAAGATCTGTGGCCATTTAACGAGGAGTCCGTCGCTCGCGCTATTTATTCCTGTCCTATCCCGGTTATCAGTGGTGTTGGCCACGAGATCGATTTCAGTATTTCTGATTTCGTAGCCGATCAGCGTGCAGCTACCCCCACTCAAGCTGCTGTACTAGCGACGCCTAATCGGGACGATGTATTAGCCGGCTTGGACGAATATGCCGAAAGACTTCATCGTCGTTTAGAGCAACGTTGGAACCAGGCCAAACAAAGGGTGGACTACTTAGCTAAATCGTATGCTTTACAAAAAGTGCAGGAACGTTTGCATATTTCAACCATGAAAGTTCGAAATAATCGTCAGTCCATAGAGCATTATTTGAGCCAACGGGTGCAACAAAATAAGACGAACTTCACCAACCTTAAGCACCGTTTAGAGCGTTTAAATCCGAATGAGGCCTTGGAAAAAGGATATACTCGAGTTTGGCAAGATGGTCAATGGATCCGGCATTTAGAGGTCCTGAAGCCAGAATCCGTTGTTGACATTGAATTTAAACAGGGTCGAAAACGTTTCAATCCAGAAACCAGTTGAGTTAGATCAGCCAAAACACAATCGCTCCGTGTAAGGATCACTTAGAATGAGGCGTGGGCACCGTATTAGGATCGCTTGAATTCGTGTTAGGATCGCTTGAATTTAGGTGTGAGCCTGTCTAGCGTTTATCGCCGTTTAATTGTTTTGGATAACTACCAAATATTTTGACTTCTTCTGCTTCTTTTCGGAATTCATCTATTGCGACAGCCGTATGACTATCGAACACATTAGCTTCAATATCTACATAGAAAGAATATCGGAAAGGTTCGTTCATGCGTGGACGAGATTCTAACTTGCACACATTAATCCCATGCCGATGAAACACATTAAGACATTCAACCAATGATCCCTCTTGATGGGATGTGACCATCATGAGTGAGGTTTTTGAAGGGAATTGTGGATCGACTTCTATGGCCTTGCGAGAGACTACTACAAATCGCGTATAATTCTCTTGTTGATTAGCAATATCGTGTGCTATTATATGAAGTCCGTATAAATCAGCGGCATGAGCTCCTGCTATGGCAGCTTGGGATAAATCTCCATCCTCGAGTACGCGTTTAGCTGAAATAGCCGTATCTAAATAGGATTCGACGGTACATCTAGGAAGGCGTGATAAAAAATGTGTGCATTGTTCTATGGCTTTAGGGTGTGACAAAATACGTCTAACCTTATTCACTTCTACCGGCTCAACTGCCAGCAAGCAGTGTACAATTTTAATGATCTCTTCTCCTACAATATGCAGATTCGACGCTCCCAGAATATCATAAATATCATTTATAGAACCCGCTGTGGTATTTTCAATGGGTAACATAGCATAATCTACCCGTTCATCTTTTAACGCTTGAGCCGCTTCTTGAAAGGTATCGTACCCGTAGTAATCTATTTGTTTGTGCCGCTCCTCAAAATGTCGCATAGCCGCTAGATGGCTATATGCCCCATCGGTACCTTGGTAGCTCACTCTAATGTGCCCCTGACCATTTTTATTTTGAAGATCGACTAAGGAATGCGTTTGATATCGCACCGAATTGGTAATAATTTCTCTAAACAAATGTTCCGCATAATATCGATCTAAGCCTTCTTCATTGGCAAAATCACGAATTTTACTAAGAAGTTTTTCTTCTCTTTCTAGATCTCTAATTCCGCTATTATTAGCGAGTTTAAGCGCTGCTACTTCTTTAACTACTTGTTGACGTTGGGCTAATGCTTTGATGATACGCTTGTCTATATCATCCAGTCTGTCCCGTATGGAATGAAGTTTTTCTTTCATCGAATAATCAACTGCGAATATATTATGGGTGATTGTGAGGTGTAATGAGCAGCTTTGAGTAGGTTCGGAAATAACTCATCGTTGCGGTTGCAGAATATAGCATAAATTTTCCCCTTTCAGAATCCGTATTCTGAAGCTATGATAGGCTATCGGAAAAATGAGCTTTTTTTCTTTCTTCTTCACATAAAGTTCATAATAAGGCTGTATTATTATAACTCTATAACATAAAATATTTTGTTAGACCGTAATTCACCATCAATCACTTACAACACCGACAAACTTTCGGGTTGGGTGGGTTGGTGATGTATACTATTATTCACATTCATTATTAAATCATTCATCTAATTATTACATCATCATGACATTACTACTTAGTGTATTATTCGCTTACTCTAGTTTATTTACCTCTGTGCTTACTCCTAGTTTATCTTCTATGAGTGAGATGGAAAATTCAAGTGACAAAGTTGAAATCGTTATCGAAAGTAACGATCAAATGCGCTTTAACCTTTCTGAAATCACTGTAAAGCAGGGTCAAACTGTTGTGCTAACTTTAAAACATGTGGGTAAATTACCCAAAGCTGCAATGGGTCATAACTGGGTTTTACTCCAGTCAGATACTGATTTAGCCTCTTTTGCCATGAAAGCCATGAAAGCTAGGGACAATGAATATGTACCAGCTGAAGCCCCTGAAGTTGTGGTCAACACCATATTATTAGGTGGTGGTGAAGAAACCACTATTGAATTCGAAGCACCAGCACCAGGTACCTACTCCTTTATTTGCAGTTTTCCAGGTCATTATGCCCTAATGAAAGGAACGTTTATTGTAGAGTAAGGCATTAATTACATTGCTAACATTTAAGAGAGCTTAGTACACCTAGGCTC
Organism: Rhodothermaeota bacterium MED-G12; assembly: GCA_002457365.1. Classification (GTDB taxonomy): domain Bacteria; phylum Bacteroidota; class Rhodothermia; order Balneolales; family Balneolaceae; genus UBA1275. The sequence goes on along the minus strand of NTKP01000016.1, from coordinate 23,408 downwards.
TCTTTTTATGTGCGCTGTCAGATATTAAAACGCCAAAGTAATAAAACAATGAGTACTACTTTTAAAACGCCGGTCAAAAGTCGCCGAGGCTTCTCCTTTTTTGTTGGATTTATTGGCGCTTACTTAGTGCCCATTGGACTCAATAACCTCTTAGTAGCTTTTGGTCTAAGAGAAACACTCAGCGCAACGAATACCGAGTACATAGCGTATGGTGTGTCAGGTCTAGTCTTAGGATATGCCTGTATGTCAATTACCCCAGTTCATCGGGTGCGCATACTTTCCTATTTAATTGGAAGTATTCTAGTAATGGATGCCATCGCATTTTTTTCGGGTCGTTTACCCTTGGCTTTTTTAATTGACCGAATGGTTTTCTTAGGCTCATTTAGTTTTTCTGGTATCATAAGCCTATTTCTAAATAAAGAATCGACTATTGAAACAGAAGCAAACCTAAGTGGCTAATTAAGCTATCCTGAAGCGTAACTCTTCAATTCGCGAGAGTAACTCTTGCCGATCCATTTGCGTATAAACATCTGGTAATAATTTCTTAGAGGTACATTCTAATACAGCCAATAAGGTTTGTAATTCTACCTCTTCAGGATAGGTTGGTGGAATAAAGTTTTGAATGACCTGTTCAAGCATGGCTAGATCTACCGACTCTTTACCATGTGCAACTGCTTCAAATTTGGCCCGTGTCAATACCGCTTCCATGTCGGCACCCGACAAATGATACGAATCTGATAAAAGTAGCTCCGGTACCACCTCGACTTCTAATTTAATCTTAGTTTTTTTCGCCATTGCCCTAAAAAGTTCTTCTTTTTCCTCGCTATTTTGAGGTGGAAATAAGGCAAGGTGTTCTTCGGCTCTACCCTGTCGTTTCAAATCAATAGGCATTAAATCCGGACGAGCTGTCATTAAAAACCAAATAATTCGCCCCCGATGCTCAGTGTTACTCATAAAACTGGCAATTTGAGAGAATACCCTACTCGACACACCACTATCACCTGAGGCTGAACGATCTCCTAAGTAAGCATCCGCTTCATCAATCATTACCGCTACGGGTGCCATAGCCTCAAGCAGGTGTAGTATTTTTTCTAGATTCCCTTCGGTAACACCCTGCCATTGACTTCGAAAGTTTTTTAATTTTACCATCGGAATACCTACGTCCTTAGCGAAGCACTGAACTAAAAAAGTCTTGCCAGTACCCACAGGTCCACACACCAAATACCCCATGGGAAGCACTTCTGGATTACCTTCTTTCAATGCTTTCGCAGTTAATTGTAAGTGCTCCTTTACTAGACGATGTCCTGCTACATCTTTTAATGAGAAGGCAGATTCAACAAATTCCAACAAGCCGTAGGCTTCGGCCTCAATAAGTTCTTTTTTTGTTTGAGTAATCGTATCAAGATTCAATGGCTCTTTATTTTCTTTCGCATTGAAATAAAGCGATTGCAGCTGAAGTATGGTCAATCCGGCTGTTTGTTGGGCCAGAACATGAATAGGCAGCTCAAAAACCTTTGCGTACTCATCTTCTGGTATTTCTGATTCCAAATACCTGCGCCGTGCAGATGCGTCCGGATGTGGTATGGAAATTTCAGAAGTATAGGGATGCTGAATTAATGTTCGATTTAGGTCATTTAAGTTCTCTGTAAGAATTATATGAGTAAAATCACCTCCTAACAGAACCGGGTCTTGAGCCCAACGAGTTATGTATACTAAGGCATTCCTATCCTCTACGCCCGTAGATCCCGCATCATTCATAGGAACGATGGTTTCTGCATGCTCTGTAATAAGCGCTACACTTTTATTTTGACCCAATCGTAACCTAAAGTAAGACTCCAGTATGGAAAAGATTCGAACTGGATCTTTGGGTAACGACTTTGCATAGCTCGTGCCTAAGAGTGAATCTCGTGCTTGTAATGCTTGCTCAAAATCTTCTCGGGATGCTTTATCTCTAAAATAAACGCCAGAAGCGCGGTTATAAAAAAGAACGATATCTCGTGCACCAAAAAACTCATCGGCTAAAAATTCATGCAACCTCAAAAATTGAGGCGCCGATTCTTCAGAACCAATACTGACCAAGTCATGCACATTACCATGAATGAGGAAGGTATTTAACGTTCTACTTAAATACTTTTTCGCACATTCTTGTGACCAAATTGGATAGTGTGTAATCATAGGCTGAGTATGGTTATTAATAAAACAGAGCTAAACATCACGACCTAAAATCAATCGCGATTTAAAACAACCATTTTTACGGTTTCAATTCGACTTTGTGTCGCTTTACTGATAATAAATCGAAATTCCTCAATAACACATTCTTCGTTCACTCTAGGAATTCGACCTAAATGATTGATAATAAATCCTGCTAGAGTGTCATATTCGTTGGGTTCTTCAGGAACATTTATTTCCTCAAATTTTTGATTGAGTTCTTCTATCTCCACATTCCCACTAATGATGTACGTATGGTCAGCAATGCGTTTCATAATCTCATCTTCCACGTCATGTTCGTCCTGAATATCACCCACTAGTTCTTCTAATACATCTTCTATAGTTACCATACCAGCCGTTCCACCGTATTCATCCAGCACTATGGCAACCGATAAATTTGCCTGTCTAAATTCTGCCAATAGATCTTTTGACTTCTTGGTATAAGGTACCAACTTAATTGGTCGCAGAATTTCTTGTATGGTTTTGGGGTTATTAAATAAATCATAGGCATACACAACCCCTATTACATCATCAATTGATTCTTTGTAAACGGGTAATTTTGAATGCCCCGAACTAATGAATAGCTGGCTGACCTCCTCTATTGATGTCCCTTTTTCTACCGCTTCGATTTCGATCCTAGGCACCATACTTTCTTTTACTCGTTTATTTGACAACTCGAGTACATTATGCAATATCTCCGAGTCATCCTGATCCAAGTCCCCATTACCTCCACTATCTCGAAGCTCCTGAACAATCCGCTCAACATCTTGTCGACGATAAATAGAGGAAGTATCCTCTGATTCATTGGAAATTAACGAGATGATTTGCCGTGAAGCTCCATCGGCAATAATGATCAGTGGTCGCAACACAAAGTGTAAGACTCGAAGTGGTAGTGCGATAAAATGGATGAGTGAATCTGCTTGTGCTCTAAAAATAGCTTTGGGTAAGATTTCACCAAAAATCATGATAAATACAGAAGCCAGTATGGTCTGCAAACTCAACACCATGAGTTCGCTTGGAACTTCCCCTACATAATCGAGATATATCTGAGTAATTGGGTCTGCTAAGAATATAGCCATCAAAGTAGCATAAACTACATTGACAATGTTATTACCCACCAATGTGGTGGTCAGAAAACTTTCCGGTCTACTTTTGAAAAAGTCTATGGCCTTCGCCACCAAATTTGTTCGGCGCGATGCTACTTCTAGTTTAAGCTTGTTAGCGGAAACAAATGCGATTTCAGAACCCGAAAAAAAACCGCTTAATACCAAAGTCCCAAGAATTAGAAGCCACTCATTCATTTTGTGGCCTCCTTAGATGTGTAGTTTATATGTAATCTACTCGATGGAGGTTCGTCGTTCATTAATTAATTATTGGTTCTCATTTATTTAGAAACCCAGGATTTCTTTTTTCTAGGAAGGCATTAACTCCTTCTTCGAAATCAAGTGTTTCGAAAAGCGTACCGAAAAGACTCGCTTCTTTCTCAAAAAATTGTGTTGAATACGTATTATGTTGTGATTTCATAGCAAAAATAACACTTTTTATGGCTAAAGGTGCCATCGAACACAACGGGGTGATCCATTTTTTTGCCTGATCCAACATATCCTCGTTTTCTTGCTCTAATATAGCATTAAATATCCCTACATCTACCCCTTGCTTTGCGGTAACTGTTTTGGCAGTGGTCATCCACTCCATTGCATTGGCATATCCGATTATACGTGGTAGCCTAACGGTTCCTCCAAAGCCAGGGATTAATCCCAACTTGACCTCTGGGAACCCAATGATGGCGTTTGGAGCCGCTAGCCTAAAGTCACATGCAATGGCCAATTCCGCTCCACCACCTAGTGCATATCCTTCTACGAGCGCTACGGTCGGCACAGGAAGCTGTTCTATTTGTCCAAAGATACGTTGACCCCTGGTCGATATAGCCTGCGCCTCAACTTTGGTTTTCCCTTTAAATTCTTTGATATCCGCACCTGCTACAAAGGCCTTGGACCCGGCTCCTTGTAAGATAATACAGCGTATTGGGTTAGTTGACTGCTCTAATTTCGGGTGGATTTGAGTGGACCATTCATCCAATTCCTCAAGTACATCAGCATTTAGCGCATTCAAGACCTCAGGCCGGTTTATAGTTAGCACAGCTACTTGCCCCTCTACCTCCCAAATAAGGTGCTCAAATGATTTTCGCATGGTTATTGCCTCAGTTGCTTCTTGGATGAGCCATTTGAACTGGTTGATTCTGTTGATTCAGCTGTTCTGAGATTTTCATTCAAAGAAGCTTGATTTGAATCAGCGGTGCTAAAGGAAGCATCATTAAATGCCCCAGATTCGTTTGAGCTTACTTTTTTTGCCTCAATTTGCATGAGTAACTCATCTAGTTGTGCTTCAGAGTAATATTCCTGTGCTTGACTTTCATGTGTATCTAAATCCATCGCATCCAGTAATTCAGCTGTTTCATCCACATCCGTCAATAAATTATCCAACTGGAATCCAATTTCCTCCGGCTTATTCATAGTCATTGATTGCTCGTATATGTATCGAATGGCATCTTCTATTGTTTCTAGGTGGGTCTCACACATAGCATATTTGTCTTGTGCCACAGTAAATTTTTGCAACCGCTTCTGTAAAATAGTCACACGCCTAGTTTTTGAATCTTTCAATTTTCCAGGTTCAAGCGTTTTAATATGATTGATTAATTGAACCAATTCTGTCTCGACTTGCTTTTCTACTTGAACATTCAAATAGACATTATATCGTCTGATAAGATCTAAAAGGTTTAGATGATTGGTTAATAAACTATCTAATTTGTCAGAAATAGCTCTAAGCAAGCCCTGTGAAGTGTAGGGTAGTTTGTCAAAATTTTCAGTTATGAGCTTAGTGAGGTGTTTCGATACCAAAAACCGCTTTTGAGAGGCTTGATCCAACGATTGGAAAATGGCTTTGTCGTTATTGGTATGGTAACGCTCTTGCATTTTTTTGAGTTCAATACTTTTTCGAACCTCCGGTAATTTAGTGGCAATTCCCAGATACATGAGCTCAGCCCCCATGAGCCCTGACAAAAGGGCTATTCCTAGGTCTGGCACATAGGATGTTAAGGCCACCGAACCAGCCCCTCCTATAATAAGTACTGCAATATTGATGGGGTGCTTAAAAACTTCTCGAGCATAATTTATTGAGCGTTCAGTATTCATTGTTTCTCTACTGCCTACCTATAGTTTTACTTGTTTTACTAGCTCTGGCTCTTTTGTTTATTTCGTCGTTGATTAAACCCATTTCGTTTTTGATTATATCTAGGCTCTCTTTCGCCTTTATCTGTTGGGTTTTACTAGCCTCTTTAACCGTAATAGCTTTTTCAAGGCCCGAATCAATATGGGTTTTATCAACGTTTCCGGTGTGCTCTTGCGATTTGGAAAATTCGGTTGGTCCCAACGAATCAATCTCGTTGAATGTCAACCCTAAACGTGACAAAGATGCTTCTACCCCGTTTAAGGCACGTTGTACCGTTGCACTTCGAACCGCCGCTTTATGCTCTTTCTTCAGCGCTTTAACTTCCGCATAATGCTGTTTCCAAACGCTTTTTAATGCTTCAAACTCGGTATGTTTCGTTTCCTTTGACAAATAGACTAATTTTTTGAACCAATTGATTTCTTTGTAGACGTATTTTCCTGAGTTGAGGTGCTACGTTCTTCCTCCGAAGACTCTACATCAACACTGCCCTCACGGGTTAATGCACCTTGTTCATCTTCGGTGTCAGTTAATTGCTGCTTTGATACGGCACTTTCAGGATTCATTTCCAGTTTAAACTGTTCTACTAACTCATGAGCTCGTAATTTTTCTGCATTAGCCTCAATTTCCATGGTTTGGGTATCTAAGCTATCCAATGCAATTTCCATTCTAGCCTCATTTTTAGCAGATTCTTCGTTGAGGCGATTAATCATTTCGTCATGCGTCTGATCTATTCCACCCACCTCAAATTGCTCTAGGGTATCAGCAATTTTCGCCTGCCATTCGGAACGTTCACTTGCTCTCAGAGCTTCTTTGGCTTCCTGTATCTTACGGTCTTTTTCCCGCATGAACACCTCTTTCACCTTTAGTGCCTTTTCGTAGGCTTTCTCAGCAAATTCAAGTTGATTTTTGGTTGAAATCAAATCCTCTTTAGCTTTTTCTAATTGCAACGCATACCCTTCTGCTATGTCGTCCCGATTTGCTTGAATGGCCGATTTAATTTTTCTAGTGAGATCTTTGACCCGTTCATCTCCTCTGCTAGCCTCTTTTTTTAGCATGATTAAATTTGCTTTGACCGTAGCAATATTCTCGTTCATTTGAGGAATTTGGTCATTAAGTTCGCGGATATTTTGTTCCAAAATCAACTTTGGATTTTCCATAGAGCTCACTACGCCCCCGAACAAAGATTTAATGGCACGAATAAAACGTTGAAACATAACTTATTGGACTATTTGATTGATTAATTTGGCTGATTTGCTATTACTACAATGTATTTAAAAAAACGGATAAACTCTGTTAAGAATACGCTCTTGGGCCGTTTTTATCTACTATGTGTGAAACTAATGGCTGCGGTTTTGTCTGAGTAAACCCCCATTCTATGGATGAAAACACCCAGCGTTCAATTTCATCTACATCAAGGTCTTTATTCGTATGCAGGGTCATTAAAGTTTCACCCTTTTGAACATAATCTCCAAGCTTTTTTTCGAGTATAATTCCTGCTAATGGATCCACATCATGTTCTTTTTGCTGCCTCCCTGCACCCAATCTCACACTTAACGCACCTAGTTGATAGGCATCTAAACGGGTGATATATCCTTGAGTGCTACTCAATATTGGATAACAATGTTTGGCTGTACCCCTTGAATCTGGCCTGTCTATATAACTCAAATCACCACCCTGTGCTTCAACAATATCCTTGAATTTTTGAAAGGCTTTTCCAGATGATATGGCCTTTTTTGCTTCAACAATACCCGCTTCAATCGTTGGTACGGTACCCGCTAGGTACAGCATCGCCCCAGATAGAAGTGTACTTTGATTCTGGGTATCTGAAGGCCCATTTCCCTGTAGAACATCAATAGATTCTTTCACTTCTAACCAATTTCCTATAGCTAACCCAGTGGGAGTCTCCATATTTGAGATAAAAGCAATGGTAGGCTTATTGAAGCTCTCCCCTATGTCAACCAGTGTTTGAGCGAGTTCAATAGCGTGAGCTTGGGTTTTCATAAATGCCCCTGAGCCATATTTCACATCCAATACCAACGCATCTATTCCCTCTGCTAATTTCTTACTCATGATACTGCCGGCAATCAATGGGATAGATTCGACGGTGGATGTAACATCACGTAGAGCATACATCTTCTTGTCGGCAGGAGCCATTTCATCGGTTTGACCCGCAAGTACTAGGCCATGCTTTTCTACCAATTCGACATACTTTTTCAGTGTGATATCCACCCTAAAACCAGGTATGGATTCAAGTTTATCCAAGGTGCCACCTGTATGCCCTAAGCCTCTTCCTGATACCATCGGAACAGGAACTCCCAAACTAGCTACAATTGGTGCAAGAATAAGGGATAATTTATCCCCTACACCCCCCGTGGAATGCTTATCCACTTTTATGCCAGGTATATGAGTCAAATCCAATATACTCCCCGAGCTCAACATAGCATGAGTAAGTGAAGCGGATTCTCGATCATTGAGACCATTTAAAAAAGCAGCCATCAAAAAAGCACTCATCTGATAATCTGGTACATACCCCTTAGCATATTCATGAACTAAAAAGTTTATCTCCTTGTCTGACAACATATTATTATCTCTTTTTTTTCTTATCAATTCTGCTATTTGGTAATCCATATAGGCCTATCATTTGGTTTTGCTACCTTAAAAGTAGCTAAGCTAATGCATTAATTCTAATTTATTGAACAAGAGTCTTTTCCTAGTATGTTGCTGCGATGAAAACAATGCAAGGCTGGTTATATCATCATAGAAGATGTACCTTCGTTTAATATGAAATGAACATTTTCCTGAATCAGGATGGAAATATGCCCTAAACTAAGTTCACAACTATGCCCAAAGCTGCCTTCATGACTAAGCTAATGACTAAGCTCATTAGAACCCTTGTTCGAAATTTGGATTCTAACTAAGGTACATTAGCTGTTAACTGCGGCGTATCAACTAAAACCAAACCAAAACCGATAAAAAATTCTAGTGTCACGTGAGAATATTGGCCGACCAACATATTCATTATTTAGATCAACTTATACCTAGCTACGCTGAAATAGTTCACTATGACAGCTCTGAAGGTATACCAAGACTAGAAGGATTTGACGCTTGGATACTAAGGACCGTGACTAAGGTGAACCCAAAGACCGTACCTAGCCTCCCTGAAGAACTCAAATTTATTGGGTCAGCTTCTGCAGGAACTGATCACATTGACAGGGAGTACCTGAGCGATAATGGCATCCAGTTTGATCATTCTCCAGGCTGTAATGCTAATGCAGTTGCGGAGTACGTACTTACATCGATGTTGACATGGTGCTCATCGACCCGAAGGGAGTTAAGCAACCACAAAGTTGGGATTATTGGCATGGGGCACACGGGAGGAGCTTTAGCAAAAAAACTGGACGCAATTGGGGTGTCTTACGCCAGCTATGATCCGCCAAAAGCCTTGCGAGAGGAATCATTCAGGAGTTGTCATTTGGATACGCTAAAGGATTGCGACATTCTGAGTTTTCACCTGCCCTATATCGATCAAGGCAGGTATCCCACCCATCATTTTATGCCTGACATTTTGTCGCTTACACCAAAACACAAGCTTATCATTAATGCAGCTAGAGGCGGTATTATTAAAGAAGATTATTTATTGAGGCACAATGAATTAATATCATTACCTAATAAAAAAATTAGCTTTGTTTTGGACGTTTGGGAAACCGAACCAGTACCTGATAAAGTACTAGTGAACCTGGCTTTCATCGCCACCCCACACATTGCTGGATACTCTAAGCAAGCTAAGATTCAGGCCTCTAAAGGGGTTTTAAGGGGGCTTTTGAGTTTTTTTGATACAGAATGGACAGATAGTAAATGGCAACATGAACAGATGGATAGTACGAAAACTAAGCTTGGAGAAGCCAGTCACCGTGGATTCAATAAAAAAACTAACACATTAAGCCTTAGTGTTTTACACGGTTTGCATAACTATGATAATGAGATGCGAAAGTTGATTAACCTGCCCGGGCAAGGCGCTGACTCAGGCCCGTTCAACACAAGTATAGCTCGGGGATTTCAGGCATTAAGAAATACCATAGAACTTCGAAATGAATTCGCGCATACTACTTTTCCAAAGGGTCTCCCCGACGATTTACGACCTGTATTTGCACCGGATTAATCAGCCCGTTCTGGTTCATGTATTCGCACCGGATTAACCAGCTAATCTGACTCCGAAGATCAGAATTACAAAGAAAACAAAGAAGCCGCTGTTACGTCGGTTTGCTTCTCTACTTCTGCTTGGCTTAACTCAAAAAGTTCTCCTAGTTTTTTTTGGATAAAGGCTAGATGAGCAGGCTCATTACGCTGACCACGCAACGGAGTGGGTGAGAGATAAGGTGAATCTGTTTCTAATATGAGCTTATCGAAAGGTAGCTGCCGAACAACTTCGGCAACCCCTGCATTTTTAAAGGTTACTACCCCTCCTATTCCAAGATGAAATCCAAGGTCTATGGCTCGCATTCCCTCTTCATATGTACCATTAAAACAGTGCCAAACTCCTTTGACAGAACCATTTTGATGCTTAGCTATGGTTTGCAATAAATCGTGCGTGCTGTCCCTATTATGTAACACAATTGGCTTATTGACACTTTTAGCAAGTTCGAAATGAACATCAAGACTAAGCATCTGTTCTTTTTTATACTCCTTTGACCAATAGTAGTCTAAGCCTGTTTCCCCAATCCCTATATAATGCGATAAGGAGGCGTATTCATGTAGCCAATTCTCTAATTTTTGAGTCCACCTATGCTCACCCCAAATCGGTATTTGCTCATGTACGTCACAGGGATGTAATCCAATCATTGGGTGCAATTTAACACCCTTATTCCCACTGTTACTTTGTGCGATTGCCTCCATTTGAGCAACAGATTCAGGATTGATAGCGGGCATTAAAACGTGCCTTATACCCAAATCTGCAGCCCGACTAATCATCGCTGGTACATCATCAGAATAGTCTGGTAAAAATATATGGGCGTGGGTATCTATCATAGAGTATATTGTTAAGGTAAACTATGGCTTATATGGTTAAAATAGCCAATTTTTACAATAATTTACAAAAAGTCGAACTTGTAAAAATCTCTAATCCTACTGCTTTTACGAGGGTATTACAGTATTTTACAAACTCCATCTAAACACCGAAAATAAACGGTAATAATCGCGTCAATATAACCAATTAGTCCAATGTCAGTATCCCTTTCCGATTTTGATCTAACCAGCCATGAACGCATCCCCACTCTGTTATTCAATACAGCCATTGAAGGATCGTTGTATGTAGCTAATTCCATCGCTGAACTTATTGAATCCAGAAATAAGGAGTCTAAGCCTACCGTATTAGGACTTGCTACTGGGTCCACCCCAACCCAAGTCTATGACGAGCTAGTACGAAAGCATAAGGAGGAAGGACTAAGTTTCGAGCGAGTGATCACCTTTAACCTAGACGAATATTTCCCTATGGCTCCTGATGCACATCAGAGTTATGTCCATTTTATGCATGAATATCTCTTTAATCACATCAACATTAAGCCAGAGAATATTCACATTCCCGATGGAACCCTAAAAAAGGATGAGGTTGCGGCATTCTGTGAAGAATATGAGGCAAAGATTGCGCAGGTAGGCGGTTTAGATGTTCAAATCCTAGGCATCGGTCGGACCGGTCATATTGGCTTTAATGAACCGGGTTCTACCATAGACTCAAAAACCCGACTTATTACACTTGATCGATTAACCATGCTAGATGCTGCTAGTGGATTCTTTGGGATTGAAAATGTACCTAGAAGAGCCATTACCATGGGTGTTGGAACGATTTTGCAAGCCAAAAAAATCTATATGATGGCTTGGGGTGAAGGTAAAGCTAATATAGTTCGGGAAACCATCGAAGGAGCTATTAATACATCTATTCCAGCTACTTTTCTTCAGCAGCATAACCAAACTGAAGTCATATTAGACACAGCAGCCTCTGCTGAATTGACCCGAATTAAAACCCCTTGGTTGGCGGGCCCCATTAAATGGAATAATTTTCTGATCAAAAAGGCGGTCATCTGGTTAAGTCTTAAATTAACCAAGCCTATTTTAAAGTTGACCGAAGAAGATTATCGTGAATTTGGAATGAACGATATTTTAGTTGAAATAGGCACGGCTTATAACGTAAATATTAGGGTATTTAATCAGATTCAGCACACCATCACTGGTTGGCCTGGTGGTAAACCCAATGCCGATGATACCTATCGACCAGAACGTAAAACCCCATTCCCAAAAAAGGCGTTGATTTTTAGTCCTCACCCCGATGACGATGTAATTTCAATGGGTGGTACTTTTATACGGTTGGTCGATCAAGGACATAAAGTCCATGTAGCCTATCAAACCTCTGGGAATATCGCTGTGTTTGACGATGACGCCCTACGATTCGCTGACTTTGTTTCCGACTATCATGATTCATTTAAGTTAGATGATTCACTGGTTGATTCTATTTTTAGTGGAATACGGAGCTTTCTAGCAGAAAAAAATCAAGCGGAGCCCGATTCGGAGGAAATTAAAATTATCAAAGGTCTAATTCGACGCGGTGAAGCAAAAGCGGCTTGTAGATATGTAGGTATTCCTGATGAAAACATTCATTTTCTCGACCTACCCTTCTACGAAACGGGTAAAATTCGCAAAAAACCTATTGGCCCGGATGATATTGCCATAGTGAAGAAACTAATTGAAGAAATTAAACCTCACCAAATTTATGCAGCAGGAGATTTGTCTGACCCTCATGGGACCCATAGAGTCTGTTTAGAGGCCATTTTTCAAGCTTTACGCGAATTAAAAGATCAAGAATGGATGAAAGATTGCTACGTATGGCTTTATCGAGGCGCATGGCAAGAATGGGATATAGAGGATATAGAAATGGCCGTACCATTAAGCCCTGAAGAAACCGATAAAAAACGCAGAGCCATTTTTAAACATCAATCCCAGAAAGATCGCCCACTATTTCCAGGAACTGATAAAAGGGAATTTTGGCAACGAGCGGATGACCGTACCCGTTCTACTGCAGAAACCTATGATCAACTTGGATTAGCTGAGTACGAAGCAATGGAAGCATTTGTTCGTTGGAAGGAGCTGGATACCTAATAGATTAATGTAGTACACATAAATGAAAACACGTTTTTACCTTTTCCTGTATTACTACGGGTTAGTGTCATTACATGTGGCTTAGATGGTTTTAGTAAATTTATGCGAAAAACAATCTGTGATTATTTGAAAATCGAATTTTTACAGCATAATTACTACATATGTACATTATGCAGTGTGTCGCCTGAGTCTGACCTTGCCATTATTGACTAATTTTTTATTATATTACTCTCGTGATATCCAATATAAACCATATCGTTTTCGGTCAGAACATAAGATTTTCAATCAATTATGTTTACGCCCTTATTGCCTTTTTTATCATTTCCAGTGGTAGTGTCTTAGCATGTCATCACCTGGGGCAAACAAGTACAATTCAGCAGACCCACATTAGTGTAAGTAAATTCACAGCTGAATCTTACTCTGAGGTTTTTGACGCTGATTCAAAACACTATTCGTTAGATAAAAAAGTACCCACTTCAAATTCTGGTCATCAGAAGGATGCTGAAAATGATCTGACTCAGAAAACTAGTCATAGAACATCTAGCAATTTTCATACTCATAAGAAGGCTGATTCTGAGCAAAGTTCATCTGATCTTGATTGTTGCATAGATGATAATGCTGAGTGTTCAACTACGCGTTTTTGTGAGTGTTCCTATAATGCTGGAAAGGAAGTACCATCACTTCATATTTCCCCAATAAAAGTTGTTTTAGGACCAAATTTCACTATCACTACAGCTCTTTCGCATAAATTAAATAATGTCCGTCCAGTTACTTGGGCAACCCCTATCCCACACCCTTCCTACTTTAGCTTATTCGAACGTTGGCTATTATAGGTTATTAGAAGATCCAACAGCGATAGAATCATCTCTCTATCGTTCTGAACCCTAGCGTTTAGCAGCATTCTACCCATCCTGCAAAACGTATTTAATGTTCCACTTCTAATACATCACACATGTTCAATCGATATTATCGGTTTGCATTAGAACAACCTCTATTATCCTTAGGAATCTTTTTACTACTGCTATTTTGGGGCTTATCGGTGGCACCTTTCAACTGGAATCTGTCGTTTGAATCTGACAGCATACCGGTAGATGCTATACCCGATTTGGGTGAAAATCAACAAATTGTGTACACCGAGTGGAAAGGACAATCACCCGAGGATATTGAAGACCAGATAACGTATCCCCTTAGCAATTATTTCTTAACACTTCCAGGTGTTAAGGACGTTAGGGGGTTATCTATAACTGGTCGTTCTACTCTCTATATAATCTTTGACGAGGATGTAGACTTTTACTGGAGTAGAAGTCGAATAATTGAAAAAATAAACTCATTGCCATCAGGCTTTTTACCCGAAAACGCAAAGCCCGCCCTTGGACCAGACGCAACCGGCCTGGGCCAAATATTTTGGTACTATTTAGAAGGAGTGGATGACTCAGGAGAAGAAGTGGGTGGCTGGGATCTGGATGAACGTCGAACACTCCAAGATTACTACATAAAACCAAGCCTATCCTCTGTTCCGGGGGTTTCTGAAGTTGCCTCCATTGGAGGATTTGTTAAAGAATTCCAGGTTGATGTTCATCCCACCCTTTTGGAACAATATCAGCTTAGTACAAAAGATGTTTTAAATGCACTCAACAAAGCCCAGGCAGAAGGTGGATTACGAACGCTTGAATACAATCAAGTAGAATATTTACTTCGTGGGAATGGCAGTATCGAAGATCTAAACGATTTAGAGTGGATCCCCGTACGAGTAGTAGACCAAACGCCTCTATACTTAAAAGATATTGCCAATATAACCTATGGACCAGCCGATAGACGTGGTGTGTTAGATGTTTCAGGAAAAGAAAGTGTAGGCGGGGTAGTTGTTGCTCAATATGGAGCTAATCCTAAGAAAGTAATAGAAGCCGTACAACAAAAAATCGACGAATTATCACCCTCTTTACCCAAAAGAGTTTTAGCCACGGGTGAAGCATCTCAATTGAACATTATTCCTTTTTATGACCGTTCAGAACTAATTGAGGAAACAATTCTAACTCTTGAATCCGCTTTATGGCTTCAAATTTTGATCACTATCGCCATAGTATTACTCATTTTACGCCGCCTACGTATTGCTTTACTTATTTCATTAATGCTGCCGGTATCCGTTTTATTGACCTTTATTGCTATGAAGTTAGGAGGGGTTGATGCAAATATCGTGGCTTTGTCAGGAATTGCCATTGCCATAGGAACGGTAGTTGATATGGGAGTTATCCTGACCGATACCATTATCCAGCACATTGACCAAGAAGATAATGATGCACAAGAAAGCCCTGAGCATTCGAGTGGTTCACACTTTTTAGAGAAACGTCTCCAGCTTGTAATTTCAGCTACAAAAGAAGTTGCAGGCGCCATTATAACGGCTATTACAACTACCATAGTAAGCTTTCTTCCTGTATTCTTGATGATTAATGCAGAAGGTAAGTTATTTCAGCCATTGGCATATACCAAAACTTTCGTACTAGCCGCTTCTATTTTGGTTGCTTTATTTCTTTTGCCTGTTTTAGCCTATCTGTTATTTGGACAGCTAGAATCACGATTTAGCGCCCAGAAAAACAACATCAATAGTTTTTTGTTCAGATATATCCTTAATCCAATACAACAAGTCACTACCGAACGCAGACTAACTAAACTCGTAAATGAGCTTAATTACAAGCACTTTCATGATACCTCCTTAATACTCATTATCCTGCTAGTCCTTGGATATTTGACTCGCTCATGGCTACCGCTTGGACCTGAAGTTTCTGTACTACTTCAATGGATATTTATAAGTGGTTTATTACTAATACTAATAGGTAGTGTTCTTAAGATCATCACCTATTATCCCACTTGGTTAGCTTGGTCTTTTTCTAACAAAAAAACCTTTATAAGTCTTCCTATAGGACTGGTACTTTTTGGCCTTTTTATTTGGTTGGGTTTTGCTAAAATAAGTATTGTTCCTACCTCCCTAGCCCAAGCAATTGGGATGGATATAAGTAAAACAGATTGGTGGTCAACACTTGACCAGGAGTATCCTGGTTTAGCTACTGAGTTTATGCCAAGTCTAGACGAAGGGGCATTTTTGTTTATGCCTACCACTACACCTAGTGCAGGAGTCGAACAAAATGTAGCCTTACTTCAATTTTTAGATCGAGCAGTTGCAGACATTCCAGAGGTTGAAAAAGTGGTAGGGAAATTAGGGCGAGTCGAATCAGCGCTCGACCCCGCACCAATTAGTATGTTCGAAAACATCATCACCTACAAATCAGAATATAGCTATGATACTTCAGGGAATAGAACTCGCCAATGGCGTGAACACATAAAATCACCAGATGATATTTGGAATGAAATTGTCCGGCAGACCCAACATCCAGCACTTACCTCTGCGCCAAAGCTACAACCCATTGAAACAAGACTTTTAATGCTCCAAACGGGCTTACGAGCTCCGGTTGGAATACGAATTCAAGGTGAAGATATAGCTGAGATCCAAGAAGTTGGCAGACAGCTCGAGAAAGTATTGACAAACCTTGATTATGTGAATTCTGCCACGGTATTTGCCGAGCGCAATGCCAGTAAACCATATATCGATATTGAATGGGAGCGGGAAAAATTAGCCCGTTATGGGATGAGCGTTTCCGAAGCGCAATCTTGGGCTCAAATTGCCCTGGCTGGTACAGAAACGGGGACGGTAATTTTGGGAAGAGAACGATTTAGTATTCGTTTGAGATTCGCTAAAGATGTGCGCCAAAGTCCAGAGAGTATCAAAAATCTTCGCGTAGAAACCCCTCAGGGTGCAAGAGTACCATTACACGAGTTAGCGAAGGTTGCATTCCGGTTGGG
This sequence comes from Rhodothermaeota bacterium MED-G12, assembly GCA_002457365.1. GTDB lineage: Bacteria > Bacteroidota > Rhodothermia > Balneolales > Balneolaceae > UBA1275. The sequence continues at coordinate 6,971 of NTKP01000016.1, read as the reverse complement.
GCCACAGGCTATAAAAAGTGAACAATCGTTTAAAGTTTCCTACGTGTCATTTGATGTGATCAAAGGAGTCGAATATGTTGACGCCATTTCTAAAATTGACGATGAAATAAATCAACAGATGGCACTAGGGACCATTACCATACCTGATGGCATTCAATTAAGCTTCAAGGGCAACTTCGAAAACCAGCTTCGAGCTGAAAAACGACTTAAAGTACTCGTCCCACTAACGCTCGTCTTCATCTTTCTTATTCTATACATCCAATTTAAGTCAGCTGCTGTAAGCCTGATGATTTTTAGTGGAGTATTCGTGGCTTGGGCGGGCGGCTTTATTTTATTGGGATTCTTCGCTAGTGATTTTTTTAGTAGTGTTTCCTTCTTTGGATTTAATAGCCTGCAGGACTTTTTGGGTATTGAGGCGGTTGCATTAAGTATTGCCGTTTGGGTTGGCTTTTTAGCCTTATTTGGAATTGCTACTGATGGTGGAGTTGTTATGGCCACCTATTTACAACAACGATTTAAAGAGTTCCACCAAGAAAACCAAAATGAGTGGGAGCAAATGGCTAATAAGCCTGAGCTAGTAGCAACTCATATTCAACATCTTAGAAATGTAGGGGTTGAAGCAGCTACTAAACGAATTAGACCCACCATGTTGACCACCGCAACCACCATTTTTGCTTTGCTACCTTTATTTAGTATAATGGGTAAAGGATCGGAAATCATGGTTCCAATGGCTATTCCTACATTAGGGGGCATGTTTGTCCAAATAATCACACTTTTTGTAGTACCACTCTTATTTATTTGGAGAGAAGAACGAAAGCTTACTAGTTCATTTAAGAATTATGCTCCCTCAAAAGAGACTTTACCTCGGAAAACCCCGCCCCCTGCCCTATTCATTGTGTGTATGCTAGGTATCGTTGGAGTTGGAATTACACCTGAATCTAGCCTCCAAGCGCAGAATACCTTGAATACGTATAAACTAGAAGCTCTTAGTAGTCATCCTAATTTATTGTCAAAATGGAATGAAATTGCCACATCAGAATTTCAAGCTCGTTCTATAGGGATCATGGATCCTACGGTCTCTATCGGAGTGTTCGCTGCTCCTATAGAAACAGCCTTGGGTGCCCAGACGGCCCGAATATCAATCAACCAGAGTGTACCCTTTCCTAATTCACTGAAGCTTCAACGATTGACTCTTGAAGCACTCATTGAGGCGAGGGAATTCGGGTATCTTGAGGAGGTTGAACGTCATTTTCTCGAAATGGATAAAGAATGGGCTTCTATCTACACGGAAACGATGAGAATTACGTTTTTAGACCAACAATTAGATGTCTTAAATGAGTTAACTCAACTACTCACTACCTTCAATAGTGAAGGCTATTCAACCAACAGAAAGATTTTAGAGATTGAACTGCAAGAGAAAACACTCGATCAGCAGCGTGAAGAGGCTTTTTTGGTTAGATCTCAACATGTACGGAATTTTAATAGGCTCCGAAATGCGCCCATTACTGATTCACTTATCTATCCAGAGAGGCTGGAAACTAATGTTGATTCGGGTAATGTAGTTGATGGATTTGATGGCTTTGATCCCCAAGCCGAATGGACCTATTCAACAAATCATAATGGGACTTCCATGGGCGATGATTCTAGTGCTATTCATCTGCTAAAAAGTCCCGGGATACAGAGATTACAAGCTATCGTAGAATCAAAAAAACTGGACCTAAACTCAGCTGAATTGAGTCGCTATCCAAGCCTTGGTGTCGGGCTAGACTATATAAGTATTGCAGAAAAGCCTGGACAAGTTGGCATTCAGAATAATGGCAAAGATGCTGTTCTTGCAAAAGTTTCATTTAGCCTTCCAATAACCCAAAAGAGAAAAAGAGCCGCTATTCAATCGAAAGCATCTGAATTGTCCGTTAGTGATTACCGCTTTCAAGCGCACCTAATTGAAGTTAAGACGGCACTTGAACGATGGATTACTAGCCTCGAGATTAATGAAATACAACAAACCAAAATAGCTGATCAAATGGCCATTATCGACGAATTACTTTCCTTGGAGCAACAAGCTATTGAGGCAGAACAAGGCGACTTGAGTAGATATTTTGAGTATTTGAATAGAAAACTACGCCTCAAAACAGAATTACTCCAACATCAGGAGAATGAATTTTTAACCAAAATGATGGCTCAAAGTGTTTTGAGTCCGCTATCAATAGAATTTAATAAATAACATAATCTCAACTTTAGACTTATGAAGAAACAAAAATACCTAGGCTATCTGCTCTTTTTTGTCTTGCTTACTTTTCAAGCTTGTGGTGAAGTGGAGGCGCCTTTGCCAAATAATACAAATGAGACTCACGATACTGAGCTCCATGATCATTCGGAATCGACTGAGACCTATTATTGCAGTATGCACCCTGAGGTACGGCAGACAGAACCTGGAAATTGCCCTATTTGTGGAATGGATTTAATTCTAGACCAAAATACTGCCCCTGATAGTGCACAAACAGCTTTAGAACATACTAATTCGTTACACCTAAGCCGTTCTGTGAATGAAAATCTGGGCCTACAAACAGTTCAAGTTGAATCTGGTTTAGTCAATCTCGAGATACAATTGCCTGGAAAAATAGAACTAGATCCAACAAAATCGGTACGAATGTCAACCTATATTGCAGGAAGGATTGATCAACTTCTTGTCAATTTTGAAGGGGCATACGTTGAAAAGGGAGAGGTTGTGGCTACACTATACTCTCCACAAATGATTACCGCCCAGCAAGAATTTCTCACACTTATTGAAAATAATCCCTCAAGGGTCAATTTGATTGAGTCTGCACAAACTAAACTAGAACGTTTAGGTTTTAGTGAAGAGGATATTTCTAAGATAAAACAGACAAAAAGGCCTACGATAAACATCGAACTCAGGGCACCAGCTAGTGGCTATGTACATGGCCTTAACGTACTCCCAGAGCAATATATAAATCAAGGTGAGGCGTTATTTTCAATCAATGATCATCGTAAGGTATGGCTTGTGTTAGATGCCTATGAACATCAGCTTCCCTACCTCAAGACCGGACAAGAAATACAATGGAAGTTATTTCATAAAGTACGTGCCAATAGTAACGGAGCTGCTATGAGAGGTTTGATCGAATATATCGATCCTCAACTTGATCCAACGCTGTTCACTGCTAAAGTGCGAATTACATTGGAAAATGAAGATCTGAAACTACGCCCCAATCAATTGTTATCGGGTAATTTAGTAGTACCTTATAACTCGTCAGAGGTAATGTATATCCCAAAATCTGCTGTTTTATGGACGGGTGAGCGTAGCTTTGTGTATTTAGTAGTGGAAACCGATACTGGATCTTTTTATGAGTTACGACCTATTTATTTAGGCCCTGAAATAGGGGAAATAGTGGTGGTTCATTCTGGTTTAAATAAGGGAGATTTGATCGTGAGTGCGGGCACCTTCGTTATTGACGCAGCTTCCCAATTAAAAGGCTTAGACAACATGGCTCAACACAGCCATTCCGATGCATCAACGGTCATCAATATCCCTGCAGAAATGGGGAGGTCTACTCATACCAACACGAACCGAAGTACCTCCTACTTTAAGATACCGCAGAGTGCTGAAATAGATTCTTCCTTAGCCCTTTATCTTGAAATTAAAGACGGACTCATTGCAGGTGACTTTAATGCTATTACAGGGAAAATGAACAACCTATCAACTATGATAAAAAGCTGGGTACCAGAAGTAACAGAAGGCAGTTCAACTCTAGAGCTTCTAACCCAAACGGCTCAAACTCTTGCTGGCTCGACCGATGTTACAACTTCACGGACTTCTTTTGTTGCATTTTCACGACTTTACATTGATTTTATAAAAGGGCTTGATCGTGATGATGTACTGTTTGTCCAATTTTGTCCAATGGCAAATGAAGGTAAAGGTGCTTATTGGTTAAGCCGAGAACAAGAAATTAACAATCCCTACTATGGAGCGATGATGCTTCGTTGTGGAGAGACCATTGAACGAATATAAATTTTTACTTAGCCACAATCGGAGATTCTCCCTATGAAACAGTTCAAACGCTACAGCCAAGTCGCCCTATTAAATATACTTCTAATGAGCTTTTTGGGGTGTTCTAAACCATCTATAGAACAGGTATCTGTTGACAACCCCAGTTCCCTAAACAGTACCTTTCCGCGTCTATTTACAGATAACACGGGTACCGTTCACATGAGTTGGATCCACAAGATAGGTGAGGTAGCCGAGCTACGTATAGCTACCTTAACACCGCCGAGTAATACCGAAAACGCAGATGACCTTCAGTGGTCTTCATATACTTCCGTGGCAAAATCGGATGATTGGTTTGTCAACTGGGCCGATTTTCCATCCGTAATTGGGTTAAACGGCAATCCTATGGCCGCTCACTGGTTAGATAAAGTGCCTGGATCACCCTATTCCTATCACGTAACCATTCAACCCATACAAGATAAATTTACGACCCAAATAACTGATCAGGCCAACGGTCAAAATGGTCAGGTAGCATTTGAACATACAGCTTTTGTGCCCCACACCGATAATACCAACACAGAACATGGATTTGTAAGTATGCAACCTATGGATAGCTCTACATTTTATGCGATCTGGTTAGACGGGCGAAATACTGGTGGCATGGATCATGGTGACATGGATCATGGTGGCATGGATCATAACGTACATTCCAAGGATTCCAATAAGTCAGATACAAAATTAGCCACTGCTATGACACTTAGAGGTGCATTATTAGGCAGGGATGGTGAACTTATTGAATCACATCTAATCGACAATGCCGTTTGTGACTGTTGTAATACATCTTTAGTAAAAACAGACCGTGGTTTAATAGCCGCCTACCGGAATAGAAGCAGTGACGAGATACGAGATCTCTACGTCTCTAGATATGAAAATGGTGTTTGGGATACTCCTAACACGGTGCATAATGACGGTTGGCAAATCGCAGCCTGCCCAGTCAATGGCCCCCAACTTGCTTTCCATTCCGGCGTCACAGCTGCTTTATGGTTTACCGGAGCAGATAATATTCCTCGTGTTAAACTGGCCTTCTCCGATGATTACGGAAAAACCTTTAATGACGCTATTTTGCTATCGGAAAACCAGCCTTTAGGCCGTGTAGACATTGTGATGCATAATGAAGAATCGGCTTGGGTTAGCTACGTTGAACGACACGAAGATGGAGCCAAATTGCACATTAAGCAGGTAATGCGAAACGGATCCATCGCACAAGCCATAATTTTAGATGATATGGAAGCTTCCAGAAGCAGTGGATTCCCTCAACTTAGCTCCTTTGGCGATGGGTTGCTCGTAGCTTGGACCGAAATAGGCGAACGAGCGTCGACCATACGAACTTCCTACATCAAAGGTCTTTAGAAGAACCTTCATTCTGTAAACCCTCACTGGTTGATGCAGCCGGAAGCGTCTTTATAGGTTCCTCAAGTTGAGCAATATCTTGTAGTTTGCGTTCTAATACATTCGTGCGTGTACTTCGTAAGGTTTGTAGCGATTTATGGGCTTTTGCAAAATCACTATCAACTTTTTCAAGATGAGCGGCAAACTTACCAAACTCCGTCTTAACCGATTCTAAAATTTTCCACACTTCACTACTTCGTTGTTGAACTTGCAGCGTACGGAAACCCATATGCAAACTATTCAGCAAAGCAGAAAGGGTAGTTGGCCCGGTTATGGTGATTCTATATTTACGTTGTAACGACTCAAATAGACCTGGATGTCGTAATACTTCGGCATATAAGCTTTCAATGGGCAAAAATAAAATCGCAAAATCAGTCGTATAAGGCGGATTCACATATTTCTCAGAAATATCCTTAGCAAATCCTTCTATTGTCTTAAGCAGTATTTTCTGAGCCTGCTCTATTTCTTTAGGATTCCCATTCTCATACGAATTAAGGAGCACCTCATAACTCTGAATAGGGAATTTTGAGTCTATGGGCATCCAAACGGGTTCATCTGAATTCTTACCAGGTAATTTAACCGCAAACTCTACATGCCCCTGACTATCTTTTTTGGTTGCCACATTCTTAGCATACTGATCAGGTGTAAGCAGCTGTTCAAGTATATTTTCCAACTGGTACTCCCCTAAAACACCTCTGGTTTTTACATTGTCTAAGACTTTCTTTAAATCCCCTACTCCAGTGGCAAGTTGCTGCATCTCACCTAGACCTTTATGAACTAATTCTAGGCGCTCAGATACCAATTTAAACGATTCACCTAAACGTTTTTGCAGGGTTTCCTCTAATTTTTCATCTACCGTTTTTCGCATCTCCTCAAGTCGCTTCGAATTGTCCTCACGTATCTCTTTGAGTTGATCTTCCACTGTCTTTTTTACCTCTTTAATTCTCTTTTCTGCATCTTCGTTGAGTTTTTCCTGCTTTACAATCACTTCGGCCAGTTTGTCTCGGAGTAAATTACTTTGGTCACTTACCGTTTGTTTTTGAGTCGCTTCAAACTTATCTAGTTTTGCCTCTAGCTCGGAACGTTGAACTTGAGCGGCTTGGGCATTCTCGGTTCGTATCCTAGAAAATTCATCCCTTAACGTTTTTTCATACGATTGTAATTTCTCAAGCATTGGTTTATGAAACAGGTCAGAATCCAAGGCAGAATTCTCCTTAAGCAATCGCCAAATGTATAAGAAGGTGAGCAGTTGTAGAAGTAATAGCGGTATAAATAGATAGATACTTGAATCCATAGAAAGTGCTTTGATGGTTGACTTAGTCAGAGTTACTAATTAATGTAGTCCGATTATTGTGCTTAGATTGATGTTATCAGAGAATGTAATCAGAGACTATGTCAATTTCTGTCACCCTTGTGATAAGTATTTTATTTTGTACTTTCATCTCATCACATAAACATATCAATTTAATCTATCTGTATTGTCTAAAAATATTACCAAAATGTTCAATCTAGATACCAA